>DMHB01000444.1 GCA_003449595.1 Microscillaceae bacterium
TTACGACCTCCTCATAGCCATTGGTTTGGTGGCATTAGTGATGTTGGTTTCTCTGCACTCGCTGCGCAATGCCTTGATTGTGATGCTGGCCATCCCTACTTCGCTGGTTTTTTCTTTGATTGGGATGTATGTGATGGATTTCAGCCTCAACCTGATGACATTGTTGGCAATGAGTTTGGTCATTGGGGTGCTGGTGGACGACTCGATTGTAGTACTCGAAAATATATATCGCCACCTCGAAATGGGCAAAGACAAAGCCCGCGCTGCTTTGGAAGGCAGAAATGAGATAGGTTTTTCGGCTATTTCTATCACTTTGGTAGATGTGGTGGTCTTCTTCCCTTTGGCATTTGTGCCCGGCATCACAGGCGGATTGGTCAAAGAATTTGCCTTGGTCATTGTCGTTTCAACCTTGGCCAGTTTATTGGTTTGCTTTACACTTACACCGATGTTGGCCTCCCGCTTTGCGCGATTGGAACACCTCCGCCCAACTCATCTGTTCAACAGGTTTATCATCGCCATCGAGCGACAAATACAACAGCTAACCCAAGGCTATGTGGCGCTCCTAAAAAAGGCACTGAAATACCGGTGGGTGGTATATGCCCTTTCGGTGAGCGCATTGGTCAGTTCCTTGTCGTTGGTGAGCGACGGCTATGTGGGTGGCGAGTTTATACCGGCTACCGACAAAGGTGAAATCACGGTAACTATCGAACTTCCGGCAGGCACCAAAATCACAGAAACCAACCAAATGGCTAAAAAAATTGAAACCCAGTTGGCCAAGATGCCCGAAGTGAGTCGCTTGTTTAGCACCGTGGGGTTAGCCAATGATGCCTTTTTTGGTGAAATCATCGGCGAAAATCAAATAGAAATTGCGGTGTTGCTACAAGACAAAACAAAACGCCAAGCCAGCATCGCGCAAATGTCGCAACGCATCCGCAACCTGATTTTACAAGAGCCCGGGGCGAAAGTCAAAGTATCGCCGGTGGGGTTGATAGGCGCAGAAGCCACACCTGTTCAGATTTTGATAAGTGGCGCAGATCGGGTAGCCATTCAACAATATGGCTTACAATTGCAACAGCTCACCAAGCAAATCAAAGGGACGGATGATGTGCGTTTGTCGACTCAATCGGGCAAACCGGAGCTTGCCATTCAGGTCGATCGGGCGCAATTGGCCAAACTCGGGCTGTCGTTAGAAGCAGTAACCTTGGCGCTGCGAATCGCCATCACCGGTAACGATGAGCTGAAAATCAAGCAATTGCAGACGGAAGTGCCGCTCAGAATACAGCTCGAATCGGCTGACCGCCAATCGAAAGACCAGTTAGAAAACCTCAGTCTGGTGAACGACAAAGGCGCTGTAGTTTACCTGAAACAATTTGCCAGTTTTGAATACACCACCGCCACCAGTGCTTTGGAGCGCCGCAATAAGCAACCTGCTTTGGTGCTTTTTTCTAAAGTCATCGGCAAAGATGTCAATGCCATTGGCGATGAAATCAAGCAAATCGTTGCCCAAAATCCACCACCTGCGGGTGTGAAAATCAGCTATGAGGGCGACTTGGAAATGGCCGACGATTCATTTCTATACTTGGCGCTGGCGTTGTTGGCAGGCATTACCTTGGTTTATTTGATTATGACGGCTCTTTACAACTCGTTCTACTATCCTTTTGTGGTGCTGTTTTCGATACCGGTGGCGCTGACCGGCGCGCTGTTGGCTTTGGCCTTGACGATGAAAACTTTGAACGTATTCTCGATTTTTGGAGTCATTATGATGTTGGGACTGGTAGCCAAAAACGCCATTTTATTGGTTGACAGAACCAACGAACTGAAAGCCCAAGGCCGCAGTGTGTTTTATGCTCTAATGGATGCAGGGCAAACCCGCTTGCGCCCTATTTTGATGACCACCTTGGCGATGGTCATTGGGATGTTGCCGCTGGCGATGCAACAAGGCGCAGGGGGCGAATACAACTCGGCGCTGGCTTGGGTGCTGATTGGCGGGCTGACCAGTTCGATGTGCTTTACGGTGTTTTTGGTGCCGGCTATTTATTTAGAGTTTGAACTATTCTCCAACCTATTGACCAAGCGCAAGCTGCGGCCTGTTGGTAAAGTGGCTGCTTTGGGGATTTTGTTGGGGCTTCTGAACCTGACTTCCGCGCAAGCGCAAACCAAACTGGGCTTGGCCGATGTAGAAGTTTACATCAAAAACCAAAACCCGGAAGTGCGCATAGCGGCGTATAACCAGCAAAGCGCCGAAATGGGTGTCAGGCAAGTGCGCAGTGCGATGTTGCCGCGTTTGGACTTGAACGCCAGCTATAACCGCAACATCCGCCCACAGGTGTTTTTCTTGCCGGCCACGTTTTTCGACCCCACAGCCAACCCTAATACATTCACCTCGGTGAATGCAAGTGCCAAAAATGTTTACCAGTCGAGCCTCAACTTTTCGATGCCGCTGTTTCAAGCCGAAAACCGACCCAATTTATCGCAAGCATCGGTGCAAAGCCAACAGGCAGCAGCAGGCACACAGCAAGTGGTTTTGCAAAAAACCGCCGAAGCCCGCAAAGCTTATTTAGATGCGCTCTGGGCGAAAGCACAAGCCTCCTTTTGGGAAGAAAGCCAACTACGACAACAGCGCCTACTGGCCGAAATGAGGCAACGGTTGCAGCAAGGCTTGCTGACCGAAGCTGATACATTGCAGGCATTTGCCCAAGCCGAAAACATCAATCCACAGTTGGTAAGGGTGCAGCAAGCCTATGCCTTGGCCGAACAACAACTGCGTTTGCTGTTGGATTTGCCAGACACTGCCACCATCGAACTGACAGATTTGCTACGACTGCCCGTTGTAGCTCAATCCCAGAGTCCTGTTTTTGAAAACCGCCCCGACTTGGTTCAACTAAAATTGCAAAACGAAGCCTTGTTTTTCCAAGAAAAAGCAGACCAAGCCCGCAGAATGCCCAATTTGCAACTGGTAGCTCAATATACTTGGCTTTCGCAGGACGAAAACTTTGACTTCAATCGCTACCGATGGATCAATACTTACTTTGTAGGGTTGCAACTCAACATCCCTATTTTTGGAGGATTTGCCAATACCAGTCGTGTGCAACAAACCCGCATCAGGCAGCAGCAAAACCAAGAAAGCTACCAGTTTGCTCTGAAACAAGCCCAAACCGAATGGCAGCGGCTGCGCGGCAACCTAACAGAAATAAGTGCGCAGATTACTTCACAGGAAAAGGTAGTGCAAGCGGCCAACAGGGCTTATCAGGCCGTTTTCGACCGGTGGAAGCAAGGACTAACCAAACAAACCGATTTGCGCCAAGCAGAGCTGGTATTGCAAGAAAGTAAGTTGAACTATTTGGGATTTATTTACCAATACTTGGTGCTCGACAATGAGCTGAAAAGAGTACAAGGCGAGTTGTAGATTCAAAAATTAAGCGCAGCCCCACCAAAGGAACTGCGCTTTTTTCTTGAGTAGTTCTTCTACTTCACGATTACTTCAATAGCAATCGTCTTTTTGTCGCCTGTCGGCAAGTGCTCCTCTTCATAATGAATGGCGGTGTTGCCGGCTGCTACCGCAGAAAATACAGTAGTATGGACGTGTTTTCTGAATTTTTGGCTGGGGGGCGAAATATACCAATGCGACTGGCTATGCTCCATACTAAGCACACCGGGGTCGTCGGCATACAAAGAAGCCCCGGTTTGATTTTTGACCTCATCGGCTATGGTATATTGAAAATAAGCCACCTGCCCTACTTCCAAGGTGATGGATTTATTTTCATACTCATTGAGGTTAATCATCGCCTTTTCAGGCTTAAAAGGTTTGTCTTGAGGACCTTGGGCTTGGGCAAAAGTTAGCAAACCGAAAAAAAGGCAGACAATCCACCCATAAATTTTCAACATAAGTTTTATATAGTTTTAGTGAAAAATATATTGTTTATCTCTTAAGTCGAACTTATGCAAAAGCGTATGTAAAATCTTCATTTGTTTTTTCTGGTTTTCAAGTAGCTCTTGTTGCTGGTGCAGAATCAGGTGGTCAATTTTTTCGTGTAAAATCCTGATTTCCATTTCGGCTTTGAGGTTAATCATATAGTCTTTCTCGGCGCGCTCGCGGTCTTTTTCCTCTTGCCGATTTTGGCTCATCATAATAATAGGTGCTTGCAAGGCAGCAATGCAAGACAGAATAAGATTGAGCAAAATGAAAGGATAAGGGTCGAAACCTTGATTGGCCAAATAAAATACATTGGTCAAAATCCAAACCACCAAAAATGCCCCAAAAGATAGGATAAACGTCCAACTACCACCAAAGGTAGCTACTTTGTCGGCTACGCGCTGCCCCAAAGTAAGAGGCACTTCATCGGTTTCTTCTTCGAGTTTGTCTGCCAAGGTAGTTTTGCTTGACAAAGCCGCCAATACTGTTTTCTCGGGGGTAGTCAGCTCGCCTACTTGTTGTGTAAGGTACTGGCTAATCAGCTTTTTGCGATACTTTTTTAGTTCAGACTGCGCCAAATAATCATCTTCGCTGAAGGCAGGATGATCTTGTTGAATCAAACCGAGCAACGACTGCCGGATACTACTGGCTGCCACTTTTTGAGATACAGGAAAGGGCTTTTTGGATAAATCGCTGAGAAAGGTTTTCACGGGAAAGGGGGTTTTTAACTAAAAATACAGAAACTTTTCAAAATCTGTTTGGAAGTAAGTCAATGGTACTACCCTAAAAAACCACTCCGAGCAAAACTTTGACTAAAGCGCTTTGGTTATCTTTGCAAACTTTTTTCATTATTCAAAAAACTGCTTCAACAATGACCAATACTCCTGTTCAGTGGGAAACCCTCAAAACATACGAAGAAATCTTATTTACTTACTACAAACCCGAAGGCAAACACGCCGGCGTGGCCAAAATTAGCATCAATCGCCCCCACAAACGCAATGCTTTCACTCCCCTTACGGTGATGGAAATGCAAGATGCCATGAACCACTGCCGCTATGACGACAACATTGGGGTAATTATCCTTACCGGCGAAGGGGGAGAGGCTTTTTGTAGCGGAGGCGATCAAAGTGTGCGTGGCGTGGGTGGCTATGTAGGCAACGACGGTGTGCCGAGGCTCAATGTATTGGATTTGCAAAAGCAAATTCGTTCTATTCCAAAGCCCGTGATTGCAATGGTGGCCGGATGGGCCATCGGTGGCGGACACGTTCTACACGTAGTTTGCGATTTATCGATAGCCGCCGAAAATGCTAAGTTTGGGCAAACCGGCCCTAAAGTAGGTAGCTTCGATGGTGGTTTTGGTGCTTCGTATTTGGCGCGTGTGGTTGGGCAGAAAAAAGCCCGCGAAATTTGGTACCTGTGTGATGCTTATGATGCCCAAGAGGCTTTGCAAATGGGCTTGGTAAATACTGTAGTGCCCTTAGAAGCCTTAGAAACCAAGACTTTGGAATGGTGTAGCAAGATATTAGACAAATCGCCGCTGGCTTTGCGGATGTTGAAATGCTCGTTCAATGCCGAGTTGGACGGCCAAGCAGGCATTCAAGAGTTGGCCGGTAACGCCACCTTGTTGTATTACCTTTCGGAAGAAGCCCAAGAAGGGAAAAAAGCCTTTTTGGAAAAACGCCAGCCTGATTTCAGCAAATATCCCAAGTTTCCTTGATAGCGTATTTGCTGATATAAATCACAAACTAAATCCCGCCAAGGTTTGCTAAGCCTTGCGGGATTTTGCTTTATGGTAAGAATAACTTTTCAAACTTTACAGCCTTGGTAAAAAACTATCAATTAGTCTTGGTGTAGGAGATTACTTCTAACAAAAAGGGCTTACTTATTTTTTTTACGCAATCTTTCAATTTCTTGGATAATCAGTCCTGTTAGTTCTTGGATGGTTTTATTGTCGAAGCCTTTTTCGATGGCTTTCAGCGCTACTTCTATTTTCCCTTCCACTTTTCCTTCGATTTTTCCTTCCTGTTTTGCTTTTTCCTCCGCCGTACTGATGACAGCAAATAAATCGCGTTGTGCTTTTAAACTCTTTTCGTATTCCATACGCTCTTGGGGGTTATAATTGGCTATTTCACACTCTTGAAACAATTTCAACAAAACTTGTTCCCGGATACCTTCGGGCATCGTATCTAAGCGGTGCATATTTTTGAAAACGTACAACCATTTTTCTAAGTTTCCTTCCAGCTCCGCAAAATTTTTCTTGAACTTGGGCATCTCTACATACACAAAGAATAACTTGTCGTGAAACAACCGGTTGGTTGTGCGCTCGCGCAGCTCTACGCGAGCAATCACCTGTTCGGGATAGGCAGGCTCAAACACGAAATCCATAATCGAGATGCTATACACAGGCTAGAGTGCATAGCCCCAAGCCTTGCCTTTTTTGCCTTGCTCTTGGATGGCAAACGAGGCATAGTAAAGACTGCGGTCTTTGAAATGGCGCTGCTCTACTTTTTGTAGTTCGATGATGAATTGCTCACCTCGTTCGTTTTCGCAAAACAAGTCGAAAATAGCTTTGCGTTCATCGGCTTGCTTGCCAAGCCGCTCTTTGTCCATAAACTGCAAGTCGCGGATGGGGGCGGTTTCGTGGGCAAGCAGGTTGTTGAGGAAATCGATGAGGAGGTCTTTGTTGCGCTCGGTGCCGAAGATGCGTTTGAAACCAAAGTCAGTAAATAGGTTGATGTAGCGCCCAAGCGCAGCCGAAGAAGTAGGCATAAGAAATCTAAAGAGCAGGTTTTTAGAGCAACAATCATATAAGTCCTTCAAGCTTCCATAACTTGAAGGACGGTATTTTACAACGAAGCCAGAAGACAAGCGTATCGAAAGGAAATCGATCAATAGACGTGCTGCCCGCCGTTGATGGCATAATTGGCACCTGTGATGAAATTCGCCTCATCTGAAGCCAAAAACGAAACCAGATAAGCCACTTCATCGGTGCCACCCAACCGACCCATCGGTATTCCACTGATAATCTGGTTGCGAATATTTTCGGCTACAGCCATCACCATATCGGTGGCAATATAGCCCGGCGAAATAGTATTGACCGTTATGCCTTTGGATGCTACTTCCATTGCCAGACTTTTGGTAAATCCGTGCATACCGGCTTTGGCTGCCGAGTAATTGGTCTGCCCAAATTGCCCCCGTTGACCATTGACAGAAGAAATATTGATGATACGACCAAAATTACGATCGCGCATGCCATTGATGACTTGATGGGCACAATTGAAGACACTGTCTAAATTGGTAGCAATGACTTCGTGCCATTCTTGGGGGGTCATTTTGTGCAAGGGTCTATCGCGGGTAATACCGGCATTGTTGACCAAAATATCGATCGGGCCAAACTTCTCTTCAATGGTTTTGATCATTTGACCACAAGATTCATAATTCGCCACATCACCCTCGACGATTTCAACTTTGAAACCTTCTTTGCTTAGGTCTTCTTGCCATTTTTGGGCTTTTTCAATATTGCGATAATTGCCTACTACGTGGTATCCATCTTGCGCCAGTCGTTTGCATATAGCCGTGCCTAAGCCTCCGGTAGCACCAGTTACCAAGGCAATCCGTTTGTTTTTCTTATCCATAATTTTGTGAAATTGAATGGTATGTCCAGGTTTGTTTGCGATAATTTTACAAAAAAACCCTGAATAATACAATTACAATTGTCATTGCAAGATTATTTTCTTGTAAAATCCCAAAAATGGTTTGGGCTGAGGCAATAATGCAGTGCAATGTCGTGGGGATTTATCTCACCTATTTGGGGCAAAGGCTCAAAAAAGCAAACGCCAATGCGCAGGGTTCTGGGCAGGCAAGTGGCCAAAAAACGATCATAAAAACCACCTCCGTAGCCTACCCGATGTCCTTGCAAATCGAAACAAAGCATCGGCACTATCACGGCGGCCAATTGTTCAACTGGAAAATCGACTGGTTCAGACGGCTCTGCAATGCCCCACCGGTTGGTTGTCATTGCTGTATCTTTGTCCCAAAGACAAGTTTGCAAAGCCTTGTCATTGATTTTGGGAACTGCCCAAGAGAGCTGAGGCGCTACCGAAGAAAGGGCTTCGTACAATAGTAACGTGTTGAACTCGCGCTGGGCAGCAATGGGTAAAAAAATGTGTACACCTCCTTGCCAAGTTTCAACTTGAAAGTGTGTAAGCAACTGTTTTACAAGGACTTGGCTCATTGCTTCTACCTGTGTGTAGCTAAGCGATTGCC
>DMHB01000374.1 GCA_003449595.1 Microscillaceae bacterium
AAATTGTTACGATTCCTGCCAGCATCACCCAATTAAAACAATTGGAAAAGATCAATTTAAAAGGTAATCCTCTGGCAGACGGCGAGTTGGAGAAAATCAAGAAATGGTTGCCACAAGTTGAAGTTATTTACTAATCATTCAATGGCTCTTGAAACAAGTTGGGCAATACAACAGTAAAAACACTGCCTTTACCTGCCGAAGATACTACACTTATTTTACCACCTAATTTTTTGACAGTTTCTTTAACCATATACAAGCCCAAGCCCGAGCCGTTACTTTCTTGGTTGGCTCTGTAAAACATGTCAAATATTTTTTCAAGGTGTTCTTCACCTATCCCAATGCCGTTATCGCTTATCTCAACAACGGCTTTGTCGCTGGCTACCGATATATTAATTTGGATAAATGGGTCTTGCTTTTGCAGATCACTATAGTTAATAGCATTGGTAATCAGGTTATTCAAAATGGTTTTGACACGCATAATATCGCTAAAAAAAGACTTGTCTTGCAACACATTGACGATTTTATGCAACTCAGGCTTATTTTTAGGAAGAAATGAATTGTGCAAAAGGATTTCTTGTACAATTTCTTGAAAATCTATTTTCTCGGGTAGTGGCTCCAAACGTATGTTCTTGGAGTGTGAAATAATATCCTTGATGAACTTATCCATCTTTTGGATAGAGTTTTCCATCATACTTAAACATTGCTGTTTTTCAGTTTCATCTTGGGTAACCTTGGTCAGATTTAGCAGACCCAATAAGGAGGTTAGTGGTGCCCTCAAATCGTGTGAAGCACTGTACACAAATCGATCTAACTCTTCATTGACCTTCTGTAATTCTTCATTTTGCATTTGCAGTTGCTTCTCAATTTTCTTGAGTCGGGTTACATCTTGCACAATGAACCCAATACTGACCACTTCAGATTTATCATTTAAAATGGGGCTTGCGTGTACTTGCAAGTAGAATTCTTTCAGCCCATAGCGTTTGCGATCAGTATAATACACTTTTCGTTTCTGTAGATATACTTTGTCGAATACCGGCTTCCAGTACTTTACCAAATCGTTATCTCTAAATTCTAATAAATTTAACCCTTTCTGAAGTCGAATTTGGTGCTGGTCATCGATAAAATGTAGGGCTGCCTGATTGAATGATAGAACCTTCCACTGGATATCAACTACACAAATCATATCGGGTAAACTGCTTACCAGTTGGTCAAAATTAAAAGGAACGTTGGAGGATAGCCCTTTATCAGGCATTGTATTTATATTAGACAAAATACTCATACCATCAATTATGCTTAACTGACTGCAATAAAGACGTTCTTTGATTGAGTTTCAAAAAATGGGTTGGACAGCACACAAGAATAGAAACCCTCAAATTCATTTTTTTGTTGCAGTTTCCTTCAACTTCTACAAACTTAATTCCAATTCTGGCTGTATTTTGTAATTTTGTTGTCAATACCCATTCCTACTTACTATGTCCACACAACAACTTTACCATAAAATAAGTGGTCAAGGCTCACCTGTATTGATTTTGCACGGTTTGTTTGGCTCAAGCGATAATTGGCAGCAAATCGTCAAAAACCTCACTACACAATTTACTGTCATAACGCCCGACTTACGCAACCACGGCCAGTCGTTTTGGAGCGAACAGTTTACTTACCAAGCTATGGCCGAAGACGTGGCTACGCTATTAGATACTTTGCAAATTGGTCAAGAGGTTGCCATTGTAGGCCATTCGATGGGTGGGAAAGTAGCTATGCTGTTGGCCGCGCAATATCCAAATCTATTACAAAAATTGGTGGTGGTTGACATTGCCCCACGCTACTTTGCCATCCACCACCAGACTATTTTGGCTGCCCTTAACAGCCTCCCTTTGGCTCAATTGCAAAGCCGACAAGAAGCCGATAATTTCTTGGCTCAAACCTTGGAAGAAATAACGTTGAGGCAGTTTTTACTCAAAAATCTATACCGCAAAGAAGACCAATCTTTTGCTTGGCGCATCAACTTGCCGGTGCTTACTGCACAAATCGAAAATGTAGGACAAGCCCTCCCTGCCGAACTTTTTGGCCAATTCGACAAGCCTACTTTATTTATTAGAGGCGAGCAGTCAAATTATATACAAGAAGCTGATCAAGCCTCCATTGTGAGCGCCTTTCCGAAAGCTACCCTACATACCATCGCGCAAGCAGGCCACTGGGTACACGCCGAAAAACCCCAAGTATTTGTACAAACATTGGTCGATTTTTTGAGATAATCCAACCACTGATCATCCTTGAGGCTCTTTGAATTCGCTGATAGATTAAGCAAACCTTTGGCTTGACTTCGCCCAAAAAGGACAATGGATGTTTGGCAAAGCCGCTGCATCGAAATAAATAATTATTTTTGAACTTTCGTTTGATTTAGCCCCCTTTGCCGTGAAGGCTCGCTTATTCCTCATCCCTACCCCTATTGCATCGGATACTGTGCTGCAAACGCTGCCTGCCAGTGTGCTGGAAGTAGTTCCTACAATTCGTTTTTTTCTGGTAGAAAATATCCGCACAGCGCGTCGGTTTTTAGCAAGTTTGAAGCAAAATATTCCCATCGACGATTTAACCTTTGTTGAAATAGGCAAACACAGCGACCCTACCGTCGTTCTGACCCAATACAAAAGCTGGGTAGAAGCAGGCACAACCATCGGGCTGATGTCTGAGGCTGGTTGTCCGGCCATAGCCGACCCAGGCAATGTTTGGGTGCAGTGGGCGCATCAATGGGGGGCAGAGGTGCTGCCTTTGGTAGGTCCTTCGTCGCTGATGCTGGCCTTGATGGGTTCCGGCTTGCACGGCCAATGCTTTGCCTTTCACGGATATTTGCCCATCGATACACAAGCCCGGGTACAAAAGTTGAAATGGTTGGAAAAACAATCAGCAGCGCTACACCAAACCCAGCTTTTTATCGAGACTCCTTTTAGAAATCAAACACTTTGGAAAGATCTGCTGCAACATTGTCATAAAAATACCTGGCTCAGCATTGCCGCCAACCTGACTGCCCCTGATCAACTTATCAGTACCTACCGTATCGGGCAGTGGCATCAAAAGAACTTTGCTCCGCCTAAAGTCCCGTGTGTCTTTTTGTTGATGAGTTGACAGCTTTTTGGATATTTTTATATAAGTCATTGAAAATCAAAATATTA
>DMHB01000025.1 GCA_003449595.1 Microscillaceae bacterium
AAGAACAACCTATCGGAATGTATGTCTGGTCGCTATCAGGTAAGTTCAACAGCGGCAAACCACTCAAATACCTCGGAAAAGATACAGGGAAAATTAACTTAATTAGATAGTTCAAATCGATTCGACCTTGAAGGAAATGAAAAAGATCTGTTTTAAAAGGGATATATTTATGTGTAGTTCGTTTGCAAAAAAACAACTCCTAATCCTCCTACATTTATGTATCCTCTCTTTGTCTGCTTGGGCACAAGAAGACTTTAATTTCACACAATACCACAATACACCCATGATGACAAACCCTGCTATGTTTTCAATTGGGCGCGACATCAATATTCTGTTTAACTACCGAACCCAACCCAATGCTACCGGCCAAAATTTTACTACGGCGATGTTGTCAGGTATTTATCCGATTATGAATCGTTATTCCGGACAAAAATTTGGGGCTGTGGGTTTAGGGCTATTGCACGATCAACCCGGCAGTTTTATCCGTAATAACGGTATTATTGGAGGATATGCCTACAATTTCGAAATTCCCAACTCACGGGTTAAGCGCGACAAAGAATCGCCTGACTCAGTAATCAACGAAATGGTGCGTATTCGTCGGTTTAAGCACGGCATTTCGGTGGGTGCTCAAGTAGGGTATTTCATTCGGAATGTAAGTTTCGATGGACTTACTACTGGCGCACAGTTTCAAGGAGGTCAGTTTAACCCCGGCATTCCTTTAGGCGAAAATGCACAAGGGCTTACACGGGGTTACTTGACTGTAACCCCCGGCTTGATGTGGAGTATGACCGATACTTTGGGTAAAATAAAAGCATCATTGGGCATTTCGTGGTTCAACCTCAATACGCCAAGCACCTCTTTTTATGGTAGAGGCGACAACCTGCCTCACCACTTTGTAGTTACGGGTAATTATTTAGCTTTTGAAAAAGGCAGAGTAGAAATCATTCCTACCTTCCGATGGGTATTCCGTTCAGGGTCTAACCAAGTTAATTTTGGGGTGATTGGCCGTTATGCCATCTCTTCGGGCGCAGGACCTAAAAGCTTTATCAAAAATGGACATGTGAGTTTAGGTTTATGGTATAATTTCAACAATGCCTTTGTATCGGTCGTGCAATTTGAACAGCCCAAATACTTTGTAGCCATGAACTTTGATTTGGCCACTACCGTCAACTCAACCCGCTGGCAAGGTGCCAGTGTGTTTGAAATTACAATTGGGTTCAAAATCCCTCAACCGCTGAAAATATTACCTAAAACAGACATAGCTCCTATTAAAGATTACTCAGCAGGCGATATTAAAAACTTCCAACCTACTTTGGCCATTGTTCCTATAGAAGTACCGAAAAAACCAAAACCAAAAACCAAGAAAGGAGAAGAAGACGGTGCTTTCCGCTTCAAGCGAAATAGTTCAGAATTGGACGAACGTTCTAAGCAACTGTTAGACAGTGTTGCTTTGGTAATGATGGAATACCCTGATGCAACCATCGATGTAGCAGGCCATACTTGCGATTTAGGCTCTGACGAAGACAATATGGTACTTTCGGTCAAAAGGGCAGAAGCCTTAAAAGAATACTTGTCGAAGAAATACGAAATTGCCCCAGATCGCATCAAAACCACCGGCTTTGGTGAAGCTAAGCCATTGGTACCCAACACCGACGAAGATAATCGTGCACAAAATAGGCGGGTTGCTTTCAAAGTCAGGTATGGAGAACCCTCCGATGGTGTAGAAGAGGATGAGTAATCTATTTTATATACCTTAGTGATTGAATTATCTTAATTCTTAACACAAAAACTTTGAAACAATGCCTTCAAAATACCTTGCATTTCTTATAAAATTTTCTGTAATATTTGGGGGAGTCATGGGCTTTGCTTGGATAAGCAAGGCGCAAAATGCCCCATTTGTGGAAATAAATTTCCCAATCGAAACCGTATATCAAAGCTCAGTAGCTTGGGGCGATTATAACAATGACGAACGTTTGGACTTGATCATTATGGGTTGGGACGAAACCCATAAGAAGAGGGTTACACACTTATTCAAAAACTCAAGTGATGGCTTAGTCGATAGTAAAATTTATTTACCCAAAGTAAACAGTATTGTCTCCAATAATTTAGCTTGGGGCGATTATGACAACGATGGAAACTTAGACCTTATCCTAACAGGTAATGATGGTTTCGAGCGAGTAGCTCACCTTTTCAAAAATGAAGGGCAAAGTAAATTTCGAGAAATCAAAGCCAATTTTGTAGGGGTGTATGCCAGCTCAGTAGCTTGGGGCGATTATGACAACGACGGCAAAATAGATCTACTGGTAACCGGGCAAGACAATGAACGAAACGAAATCACGAAAATCTACCATAACACCTCAAACGGCTTCAAAGACCTTGAAGGCAACTTTGAAGGAGTTTTCAATGGAGAAAGTAGCTGGACTGATTTTGATAACGATGGGTATTTCGATTTTATGATCACAGGTCGTAATGCAAAAGGTAAATACGTTACCAGATTATATCACAATAATCAAAATGGCACTTTCAGTGAAGCCAAAGCTATTTTCGAGGGTTTGTATAAAAGTGCGCAAGCCTGGGCTGATTATAATGACGATGGTCTGATCGATTTACTGCTGGCTGGCTCGCTCGAAGACGAAACCAAGATAACCAAGCTGTACAAAAACGATGGAAATGGTCTTTTTTCTGAAGATAAAAACGCAAATTTTGAGCAATTAACCTCTGCCGACATTGCTTGGGGCGATTATGACAACGACGGAAAAATCGATGTAATAATGATGGGAATTGATAAAACCGACAAGAGGAAAGTAAAACTTTATAAAAACTTAGGCGGAGGAAAATTCGAAGATGTCAAGCACGATTTAGTAAATATTGACTTTGGTTCTTTGACTTGGGGCGATTTTGACAAAGACAAAAAATTGGATCTGATTCTTACCGGTCAAGACGACGCTTTCCAAACACATTTCAATATCTACAAAAATGAAACGCCCGTTGCCAATCAAAATCCTAACCCGCCTACCAACTTGGTGGCTTCGGTAAAGGGCAACGAAGTAACACTCTCTTGGGATAGAGCTACTGATAATGGGGAGAATGCCACTTCCAGCAATTCACTTTCCTATAATATTTATGTGGGTACTTCGCTATTGAGTAGCAACATAGTTTCACCTATGTCCGACCTCAAAACAGGCTTTAGAAGAGTGATTGGGCACGGGAATAATTATTATGCAACCCAAATGACTATCCGCAATTTACCCCCTGGTACTTATCACTGGAGCGTACAATCGATAGATAATAGCTTCGCCGGTTCAAAGTTTGCCGAAGAGCATACTTTTACCATCGAAGCCAAATAATCCTACCTTATTTAGTTTTTGTACTTGAAAGGCATCCAAAAATTTTGGGTGCTTTTTTATTGAATGGTTGGCAAATGGTTTAATGCCAATTGAATAAGGCTCTCCACTACTTTTTCAGGCTCAGTTACAAACTCACCTGTTGCTCGGTTAGCAATAATCGCATTGAGTGAAAGCATCTCGTGCCCTAATAAAGCACCTAAAGCATAGTACCCGGCAGTTTCCATCTCAAAATTTGTAAACTGAAACTCTTGATAATCAAATGCTTGTATTTTAGTAATCCATTCAGCAAAATGGCTTTTTAACCTAATTTCTCGCCCTTGCGGAGCGTAAAATCCCGGCAAGGTCAAGGTATTTCCTGCGGTGAAGTATTTACGATAATTTTGCCAAAGATATGGGGAAGCTTGGGCGATGTAGGGTAAAAAACCCAAACCAAGGTGCTTTTGCAAAGCAACTACCAATTCTTTGGATTCAGCTTCGGGATGATGAACATAAAACTGCATCAAAGTATCTAACCCAACTCCAATAGCTGAGGCTACCAAACTTCCGGCAGGTATTTCTGCTCGGATACTGCCTGAAGTACCCAAGCGGATGATTTTTAGCTTCCGATGCTGAGATTTAACGACTTTGGCTATTAAATCAATATTTACCAGCGCATCTAACTCAGTCAATAGGATTTCTACATTATCTGTCCCAATACCTGAAGAAATTACGGTGATTTCTTGGCTTCCAAGGCGTCCAGTATGAGTTACAAATTCACGATGGGCTTTTTGCACACGGATACTGTCAAAGTATTTTGACACTTGCGCAACCCTGTTCTGATCGCCTACCGTAATGATAACATCGGCAATATCCTCAGGTCTAAGATTAAGGTGATAAATGCTTCCATCAGGGTTCAAAATCAATTCACTTGCTTTCATATAGCTATTTTTTAGATTCGATTGAACTATTTATGCTTTGCATTGTTGATAATAAAGATTTTTCAAATTACATTTTTAACATAAAAAATTCTAAAAACTATGCGCATTTTTCGTATGTCAACTTTAGCAATCATCACTTCTCTTTTTTTGTGGAGCTGTGAAGAAACCAAAAAAACAGCTGAAACAGGAGAAGCCAAAAAAGTAGATGAGAAAAAAATAGATGGCAACGCACTTGCTGTTGATGTAAAAACCAGCTCTATTACTTGGGCTGCTGCCAAAGGCGTAGGTAAAATCCCCGCAGGCAAGCACAATGGCACTTTTAACATCAAGGAAGGTTCTGTTTTTGTGAAAGAAGGGGCACTGACCGGTGGTAAATTTGTAGTAGATGTCAACTCTTTAAAAGTGTTGGATCTTCCTGAAAGCGAGCCAAGTAATGCCAAACTAACCGGACACCTCA
>DMHB01000405.1 GCA_003449595.1 Microscillaceae bacterium
CTCTTCCGATCCTCATGATAAATAAAGCCCATAAACTTACCAATCATAATTTGCTCATCAACGAGGTAACTAAATTGGTAGCACACCGAATTTAAAAATGAAACTTCAAACTGTGTCGGGTTATCACACTCAAAGTGAAAAGTCAGCGTAGCTTTTTCGTTGGAAAAATCGGACGACATAGCGTAAAAAAATAAATGACAAGGTGTATCGAAGCGACACACTCTTAAAGTTAACAAAAACTTAACAATAGCCTTGTGAATTCAACCGATTCTTCACGCCATTTCGCGCCGTTGCGCATCCACCACCGCAATAGCCACCATATTGACAATTTCGCGCACTGAACTACCTAATTGCAAGACGTGGACAGGCTTGTTCATACCCAGCAACACAGGACCGGTAGCCTCTACCAACCCAATTTCTTGCAAGAGTTTGTAAGCAATATTGCCCGAAGCCAAATCAGGGAAAATTAAGGTATTGGCTCCTTTATCGGCCAATTCGCTAAAAGGATAATTTTCGTTCAAAATTTCTAAGTTAAGCGCTACATTGGCCTGCACATCGCCGTCGATGATCAAATCAGGATAAGTATTTTTGGCTTTAGCGGCTGCTTCTTGGGTTTTGAAAGGCACTTCACCCTTGCTAGAGCCAAAGTTGGAATAAGATAAAATCGCCACACGTGGCTCGAAGCCAAAAAACTCTACGGCGGTTTTGGTTAATCCGATGATTTCGACCAAGCGATCTGCATTCGGGTTTTCATTGACAGTCGTATCGGCAAAAAAGAAGGTTTTGTTTTGCTGGGTCATAATATACATACCGGCTACGGTTTTGGCATTGGGCGCCACGCCGATTACCTCCAAAGCCGGGCGCACTACATTGGCATAGTCTTTTGTCAAGCCTGAAATCAGGGCATCGGCCTCGCCTACTTCGAGCATAATGCTGCCAAAGTAATTGCGATCGCGCATTTTTTTGCGGGCATCATACAAAGTAACCCCTTTGCGCTGGCGCTTGAGGTATAAAATCTTGGCATAGCGCTCGCATCGTTCGGGTTCGTTGAGAGGGTCAATGATTTGGCACTCGGACAAGTCCAAATGATTGTCTCGGATAAGCTGTTCTATCTTTTCGCGATTGCCCAATAAAATAGGAATTGCAATGGCTTCATCGGCTACAATCTGGGCTGCTTTGAGTATTTTCAGGTTATCGGCCTCGGCAAAAATGATGCGCTTTGGCGATTTTTTGGCGCGTTGAATCATTTGCGACATCAGCTTTTGGTCGATGCCCAAGCGCTGTTGCAAAGCAAACTTATATCCTTCCCAGTCAGTAATTGGATATTTGGCCACTCCGGAGTCCATCGCAGCTTGGGCAACTGCCGGCGAAATAGTGGTGATAAGGCGCGGATCTAAGGGCTTTGGAATGAGGTAAGTACGCCCAAACTGAAGCGCTTGGTTGCCATAGGCTTTGCTTACGATGTCGGGTACAGGCTCTTTGGCCAACTGCGCAATGGCTTTGACTGCCGCCAGCTTCATTTCTTCATTGATTTTGGTAGCACGTACATCCAGCGCACCCCTGAAAATATAAGGAAAGCCCAATACATTGTTTACTTGGTTAGGATGGTCGGAGCGCCCGGTAGCCATAATTACATCAGGACGCGAGGCAACGGCTATGTCGTAGGCAATTTCGGGGTTGGGATTGGCCAAGGCAAACACAATGGGATTGGCTGCCATCGACTGTATCATGGCAGGCGTTACAACGTCGGCTTTGGAAAGCCCCAAAAACACATCGGCGTCCCGTAAGGCTTCTTCTAAGGAGGTTATTGTAGTATTTTGAGCAAAAAAAAGTTTTGTCTCATCCAAATCTGTCCGTTGGGTTGTAAGTGGCTCTTTGCTGTCTAACATCAAAATATTCTCTAACCGAACCCCCAAAGCAATGTACAAATGCGCACAAGCAATGGCCGAAGCGCCTGCCCCGTTCACCACAATTTTTACGGCCTCAATGGGTTTTTCCACCAATTCCAAGGCATTGAGCAGGGCTGCGCCTGAAATAATGGCTGTCCCGTGCTGGTCATCGTGCATAATCGGGATATTCATTTCACGGCGCAAGGTTTGCTCGATTAAAAACGACTCAGGGGCTTTGATGTCTTCTAAGTTGATACCGCCAAAAGTTGGCTCTAACGACTTGACTATGCGGATAAACTCGTGCGGATCTTCGCAATCGATTTCAATGTCGAAGACATCGATGCCTGCAAATTTTTTAAACAACACCCCCTTGCCTTCCATCACCGGCTTGGAGGCTTCAGGGCCAATATTTCCTAATCCCAACACGGCTGTGCCATTGGAAATGACCCCAACCAAATTACCCTTGGCTGTATATCGATATACATTTTCTTTGTCGGCTGCTATCTCCAAACAAGGCTCGGCTACCCCGGGCGAATAGGCCAATGCCAAGTCTAACTGGCTGCTGAGGGGTTTGCTGGGAATTACTTCAATTTTACCTGGTCGTCCTTGCTCGTGGTAGTTGAGCGCATCTTGTTTTCTGACTTTAATCGACATAAGTGTAAGAGGTTAGGTGTGGTAATGACAAACAACCGAAAATTGCGACACAAAGCAAGCTATGCGCCTTCTGAACGCTTGAAAGTTCTCAAAATACTTTCTAATTCTAAAATATATTTGCGTTTCTGCGTACTGGGCGCATATAAAAAAGCTTCGATGTAATACATCCTTCTAAGCTTTTTATCAACAAAGGCATAACTTAGAAAAGCGCCTCCGCGAGTACCGTTTTTTAGCTTCCACAAGCCTCTGTACTCGGCTAAAAATTCGCCATCTACTGTCATTCTATTCTCAACCGGCATCACAAGTCGCTCGGTTGACATATAGCTGTCTTTCAGAGTAGTATCATTGAGATGCACATAGCCAATCGAATCGCGCAAAGCGATGATGTTTTCTATATCAAACATTTTTTCGTTGGTATAGGGCAAATAGGTGATGTAAATGCTTCTGTCGGCAGGTTCTTCCATATTGCGAATCCAAATAAATTTGCGCTCATCTTTGGCCACGTCATAGCCGGCGGGCACCCGAAGGTTGAGCTTGTGCTTGCGCAGAATAAAATCGGAAAGTTTGGTTTGCTCACCTGCAGCAAAAAGTTTGTTTTGCATACGCAAACGTTCGTTATTTAAAAACAGGTTGCGCAGGGTCAATTTATTGGCATTGATTTGCGCAGCCAGTTTTGCCTCGGTACTGCCGCCTATGATGAGTACTTTCTGCCCTTTGGCAAACATATCGGCATACACACTAAAGGCCAACGAGGACTCTTGTTTCATTTTTCGGCGTACATCTTCGGTAAGCAGCCCGCGCATTTGACTACCTACCGAGGTTTGGTTGTCGTTAGTGGCTACGATGATTACGTTATGGTGACGTTGTAAGAAACTTTTAAACGCATTGGGTGGAATGAGTAACACTTTGAACCAGGGTTCGTCTTGAGGTAGCCCGGGCATATCTTCTTGAAAAAGCATTTTGAGCGACTCGCCTAACTCGCCACGCCACTGGTTGGTGTCCATCACCAGCAAAACTTCGGCAAATTCGCCTTTGCTGTCTAACGAGGGTTTTTCTCTTTTTTTATCTACGTCGCAACCGGAAAAAACCGCCAAGCTGCCCAGACTGATGAAAGTGAAGAATGAAATGAGTTTGGAAGGATACATAAAGACAAGGAATAGAATATAGATGAATGATTCAAATTTGGCAAGGCAAATGTAAACTATTTGACTCATAAATTCACAGGGTACAGGGATGGGTTTATTGTAGAGCCAATACCCACTCCGGAAAACGAATTACAATAAAATATATCGGCAAATCATCTAAAATTGTATATTTGCTTGCTTACAAACATCCAATTTATTCGATAAGCAACTATGCCCAATTACCTACTTAGTTTGATTATTTTCCTGCCTTTGGTATTTATCCCATTTGTTTTGGCTTTGCCCTCTTCACAAAAAAAATGGGCCAAATGGCTTACATTGGGCGTATGTAGCCTGCAACTGGTGCTTGTTGTGTGGCTGCACTTCCACTTGCTGCGCTTGCAAGCTGCCCAAAACACCCCTTCAGAAGGGCTGCTCATTTCTGAAAAAGTTGAATGGATTCGCCTTGCTCTGGGCAATTATGGCGTGCTTAGCATCGACTATTTTGTGGGGGTTGATGGGTTGAGCTGGGCTATGTTGCTACTTTCGGCTTTGGTGATGTGGGTAGGAGCCATTGCCTCGTGGGAAATAGAAAGCCAAACCAAGGGATATTTCACCTTGTATTTGCTTTTGGCCAGTAGTATTCCGGGGTGTTTTGTAGCTTTAGATTTTTTCTTGTTTTACCTATTTTTTGAATTTATGCTGCTGCCTATGTATTTCCTGATTGGCATTTGGGGCGGCGAAAGGCGTGAATATGCTTCGATTAAATTCTTTATTTATACTTTTTTTGGTTCTCTGTTCATCCTGCTCGCTATCATCGGGCTATATTTATCGGTCATCGATCCCGAAAAAACAGCCTATGAAACAGGCTTAGTACCTGCCGGGAAGCAAATTACCAAATTTGATATTGAGTTGGTACAAACCAAATTAGCCAAAAACGAAATCATCCTTGAAAAACAAGTACATAGTTTCAACATTTTGCAAGCCACCAATCCTCGAAACTACCGGCCTGGAAGTTTACTCCAACCGGTGGCCGCAAAATCTACCCAAGGATTTGGCTGGCGGTGGTGGGCATTCTGGGCAATGATCATTGGTTTTGCTGTAAAACTACCTATGGTGCCCTTCCATACTTGGCTGCCCGATGCGCACGTCGAAGCACCTACTCCGGTTTCGGTTGTTTTAGCTGGAATTTTACTTAAAATTGGTGGCTATGGGATGATGCGCTTGGCTTTTAGTTGCTTCGGCGATGTGGCCGTTCAAAATACTTGGCCTTTAGGGCTAATGGCCGTTGTTTCAATTTTATATGGCGCACTGAATGCTTTGGCGATGAGCGATTTGAAAAAAATGGTGGCTTATTCTTCCATATCACATATGGGTTTTGTCTTATTAGGCATTGCAGCCCTCACAACTGAAGGATGGAGCGGTGCGATTTTTCAAATGTTCAGCCACGGAGTACTTTCGGCTATGCTTTTCTTTGTAGTAGGCGTATTATACCATCGCACACACGACCGGCAAATTGAACATTATAGAGGCTTATTAAGCGAAATGCCTTATTTCAGTAGTTTTGTCTTCATCGCTTTCTTCGCCTCCTTAGGCCTTCCGGGGTTTTCAGGTTTTATCGGAGAACTTTTTACTTTGGTAGGGGCTTTCAAAAGTACATACTTACCAGTTTGGATGCCTATTTTAGGAGCCTTGGGTATTGTTTTAGGAGGCAGTTATTTTTTATGGGCTTTACAGCGGATGTTTTTTGGAAAATTTTGGCTTAAACAAGGGCAAGATCAAATTATAGAACTGCCCGACTTGAACTATCGTGAATGGTTTGTACTGGCTATCTTAGCTTTGCTTACCCTCATTTTAGGGATCTTCCCCTCGGTCATTTTCCAAACCAGTACTCCAACCATCAATCATTGGATACAAGTTTTATGTTGGTAATTAAGCGCTCTTTCTTATTACGCTTTAGTTGGCCGTATTGACCCGTGTAGGCGCACTGTATTCGACTGCGCCATCGGCGGTCAGCAAATATGCTCTGCAATAGTACGTTGTATTGGCTGTGAGGCCGGTAATGATGGCATTGAAAATCCCCCGATTGGCTGTTACATTGACCCGCACCCGGGTGTCGTCAATGGTAGGCAGGATATTGGTGGTCGATATACAAAAACCTTGCTCGCTCAAGTTTCCATTCACATTGGTACTTGTAAAGCCGGTGAGGGTAAACCCTGTGGGGGTTACATTGCTACCTCCCAATACCTTTACCTCGCCGGTTACAATGGTGAACATTTCACCATAAATCAACTCGTTTTCAGCACGGACATATGGCCGGATGAAGTACGTTGTATTGGGCAACAACGCGGGTAGGTTGCTTGTAAAAGTACCAAAGCTGTTTCTACCCCCTAATCGTGAGGTGCTATCTTCCACCGTTGGCACCGGGTTGTTGAACGAGTAACAATGTCCGTGTTCTATGATCGGATCGGTCGGATCGATGTCGCGCAGCGTGCTGCTTACAATAGCCGAATTTTGAAAAGCTGTGCCTGTACTGATACGCACAATGAGGTTTTGACGTGGACGGGCTATGGGGTTCAAATCGCGGCAAGCACTCAAACCAAACCCAAGTCCTAACACCACCCAAAGTAAATGAAGACCAGGCTTTAATAAGGTAATTACGGGAGATGATGATTTCATTTTTTTGCTTTTTGACGTTCCA
>DMHB01000273.1 GCA_003449595.1 Microscillaceae bacterium
AAACATTGTCGAAGTTTAGCGATTAACCCTTGGTATTGTCAAAAGGTTTGCGTGTTTATCGAATTTACTACCGTAATGGTTTGCCTAACTTGGGTTTAAGAAAGCGTGCCGTATGGTTTTGGGTTTCTTTTGCTAAGTTTTCGGGAGTGCCAGCAAAACAGATATTTCCCCCTGCCCCCCCACCTTCCGGGCCTAAGTCGATGATCCAATCAGCCGATTTGATCACATCTAAGTTGTGTTCGATGACCCAAACCGAATTTCCTTGATCAATCAAGGCTTGAAAAGTTTGTAATAATTTCTTGACATCGTAAAAATGCAGTCCGGTAGTTGGTTCATCAAAAATGAAAAGTTTTTTGTTCTTATTGGCTTCTTTTTTGTCTAAAAACGAGGCTAACTTCAGGCGTTGGGCTTCTCCCCCACTAAGGGTGGCCGTAGATTGCCCCAGCCCGATATAACCCAAGCCCACATCGGCCAAAGGTTTGAGCGCTTGCGCGATTTTGGGTTTGTTTTGGAAAAAATCCAAACTTTCATCCACAGTTAGTGCCAACACCTCTGCGATGTTTTTGCCTTGGTATTGCACTTCTAAAATTTCTTTTTTGAACCGATTTCCTTGACAACTTTCGCATTTGAGATAAATATCGGCCATAAACTGCATTTCTACTTTGACTGTGCCTTCGCCTTGGCAAGTTTCGCACCGGCCATTGTCCACATTGAAAGAAAAATGAGAAGCCTGATAGCCTCTTTGCTTCGCAAGGGGGATGTCGGCAAACAACTGCCTAATTTGATCATACACCTTGGTATAAGTTGCCGGATTGGAGCGCGAAGACTTGCCAATGGGGTTTTGATCAATAAATTCTAACTGGGCAAGCTGATCGGTGCTAATATTGAATTGGTCAAAATTGTTTTTGGGTTCGCCGCCAACGCCCATTTTTTGCGCCAAAGCCGGGTACATTACCTCGTGTATCAAGGTAGATTTTCCGGAACCCGAAACACCGGTAATCACAACCAACACTTCTAAGGGAATTTTTACATCCACCTGTTTGAGGTTAAACGCCCGAGCACCTTTTACCTCTACATAGTCTTTCCAAGCACGACGCTTGGGGGGTACTGGCACTTCATCCAAACCATATAAAAATGCTAACGTGTGCGATGGAGGGCATTCTTTCGGGTCTATAGAAGCCAATGCCCCTTGAAAAATAAGCTCGCCCCCCGCTACACCTGCCCCATAACCAATATCGATGAGCTGATCGGCGGCACGCATCACTTCTTCTTCGTGCTCTACGATGACTACCGTATTGCCCAAATCGCGCAAGTCTTTGAGTACAGCCACCAGTCGTTCCGTATCGCGGGGGTGTAGCCCGATGCTGGGTTCGTCCAAAATATACATCGACCCGACCAAGGCACTACCCAAGGCAGTCGCTAATTTGATGCGTTGGTATTCTCCGCCGGAAAGCGAAGCCGTTAGCCGGTTGAGGGTTAAATAGCCCAGGCCGACCTTATCTAAATACGCCAATCGGTTGCGAATTTCAATCAATAGGCGCTTGGCAATTTGCTGTTGAGTTGGGTTGAGCGTTATGTTTTCAAAAAAAGCTAACAATTCACTGACCGACATCAATACCAGATCCATAATGGATTTGTCTGCAATCTTGACATAGGCCGCATCTTTCCGAAGGCGTGTTCCTTTGCAATCAGGACAGTTAATTTTGCCTCTGTACCTCGAAAGCAAAACACGGTATTGTATTTTGTGTAATTGCGCCTCTACGTGTGCAAAAAAGTCTCGAATGCCGTTCAAGCCTTTAGCCCCTTTCCACAACAGTTCTTTATGTTGGGTGTCCAAGTCGCGGTAAGATCTATGCACCGGAAAGTCATACTTGAGTGTCGCCACACGAATAAATTCTTTTTTCCATTCTTGCATTTTCTCACTGTTCCACGGTGCTACGACCCCTTCGTGTACAGAGAGTGAATGATCTGGCACCACTAAGTTTTCGTCAAGAGCCAATACATTGCCAAAGCCTCCACAGGTTTTACAAGCCCCATAAGGACTGTTGAAGCTGAAAAATTGCACATTCGGCTCTTCGAAGACGAGGCCGTCTAATTCAAACCGATCCGAAAATTGTTTCGCCTCCCCTCCTATCATTTCGACCCAGCAAGTGCCGTGTCCTTCGTAAAAAGCGGTTTGTACCGAATCGGCAATACGGTATTGGTTGTCTTCTTCAGATTTATCGACCATACTTCGGTCAATCAAAATAAATGCGGCGGTGGTTTGGTCTAAAGGATTAGGCGTTTGTTGTAATATTTCCTCAATGAAATACAATTGGCTTTTCTGGACAACCCTGGTAAACCCTTTTTGGAAAAGTACTTTTAACTCGTCTTGCAATTGGCGACCTTCTTGCAGAACGAGCGGCGCCAAAATATTGAACTTATACCCATCATCGTATTGCTGAATATAATTCACCACATCGCTTACAGTGTCCTTGCGCACTTGCTCGCCTGAAATAGGTGAAAAAGTAAGCCCTACACGTGCAAAAAGAAGCTTTAGGTAATCGTATATTTCGGTAGTAGTGCCGATGGTAGCCCTTGGGTTTTTGGTATTTCCTTTTTGCTCTACGGCGATGGCTGGGCAGATACCTTTGATGTAATCTACTTCGGGTTTTTCCATTCTGCCTAAAAACTGTCTCGCATAGGCGCTGAGGCTTTCGACATACATCCGCTGCCCTTCAGCAAACAAAGTATCGAATACCAAAGAAGACTTTCCTGAACCCGAGAGGCCGGTTACCACTATCATTTTATTTCGAGGCAAGGCAACACTCACGTCTTTCAAGTTATTGGCACGTGCGCCTTTGATGATGATGAAATCGCGCGGATCGAGTTGGCTAAAGGAAGAAACTACTTCGTCTTGTTGTTTGGTTAAGTTCAAAATATTCAAGGGTTCAAAGGTCAGTTGATTAAACTATTTGTCAATAGGATATTGTTTGTTTAAGAATTGTAATTCGGCTTTGGCTTTTTTGAATTTGCCTTGCACCATACTCATCAAAGCTTGGTTATACAAATACACGCCTTCGCTGTCTTGCAGCCGTAAAGCCTGGTTAAAATCTGCTGCTGCCCCTTTATAATCTCGTTTTTTGGCCAAGATATTCCCCCGTTGGAAATACAAGTAGGCCGAGCGATCATCAAGCGCTAAGGCCTTGCCCAATAAAACCAATGCCTCAGCATATTTTTTCTGCTGGGCCTCTGTCTTGGCAGCCATTACCAACAAATCCATATCAACCGGATTCATAGCCAGCGCTTTCTCAAGGTCATTTTTCACAAGGTCGTTCTTTTTCAAGCGCATAGCGATAATGGCTCTTTCTTTATAAGCCTGAAAATGATTGGGATTATCGTTCACAATTTTATTCAGTGTATTGAGTGCATCCTCATAGCTCTTCAATTGCGTTTTTTTCTTTACTAATGAAAAATAATCTCTCAAAACTTGGTCAATATTTTTATCCATTTTCTGCTTCAAAGCCTCTGCCTCAGCTTGGCGGTTTTGCTGTTTGTACAGTTGTATGAGGTTGGAAAAAGCCTCTAAATAATCAGGGCGACGTATCAAAGCTTCTTTATAAGCTTGTTCTGTTTGTACAATATTGCCATTCAAGTAGTAGGCATTGCCCAACCACCACCAAACCTCTGCTTGGGTCTCATAACTGCTCGAAAAACTTTGGAAATACGGTAAAGCTTCTGCAAATTTACCTTGGTTAAGCATATTGATTGCTTTAAAAAAATCGGGCGGAAGGTTGTTCTGAGCCAAACTACGCTTCGTCGATAGTACCCCAAGAAGGCAAAAGACAAACATTAAAAAACGCATCGATTTCATTTCAAATACAAATTTAGTCTGATTTAGTCAAATAAATATTTACTTCAAATCTTTGCAAAGAATTTAACCCCAAATGCTATGAAATACACCTACTTTCGATATGGCTTATGGCTCTTGAGCTTGTCTTTTTTGTCAATCAATGGGTTGAGCCAAGTGATAAACCCCGGGATGATGGATACAACCGATATAGATGTAAAAGGCAAAATCAGCATTGCAGGCTATGTGGATGCTTATTTTGGCTATGATTTCAATAGCCCACGCAACAACGAACGCCCTTATTTTGTGTCGATGGCTCGACACAATGAGTTTACTGTCAATTTAGCTTATTTAGATTTTCGGTATGCTGCCTCACGGGTGCGCGCAAGGTTTGTACCCGGATTTGGTACGTATATCAATGCCAATTATACCACAGAGCCGGGCGCTCTGAAAAATATCATCGAAGGTTATGGAGGATTCCGCCCGTTTGCCAATAAGCAAATCTGGATAGACATTGGGGTTTTTGGTTCTCCTTATACCAACGAATCGGCTATCTCTAAAGATCACTTAGTTTATTCGCGTTCGTTTGCCCCAGAGTATGTGCCCTATTATTTGTCGGGTGTCAAAGTAAGCGTTCCGATCAATGCGCGCTGGTCGGCTTATTTTTACTTGTTGAACGGATGGCAATTGATACAAGACAACAACTCGGATAAATCTATCGGTACGCAGGTTGAATTTCGACCGGGAAACCGTTGGCTTTTAAACTGGAACAGCTACATAGGCGGCGAACAGAGCATCAACCGTCCTGATTTTAGAAACCGCTACTTTACCGACTTTTATGCTATTTATAATCCGGCTGGCAAGTTTTCGGCAACGGCTTGTGCTTATCTGGGTGTACAAGAAAGAGTTGACTCGCTCAGTGGGCGCATGAGCAACCAAATTTGGTACACTGCCAATTTGAGTTGTAGATACAAACTTAACAACAACCATGCAATATCGGGACGCATCGAATATTTTGAAGATCTTGATGGAGTAAAAATTGCTCCAATTACTTCCAGACTAAATGGGCTTACAGGCTTTAATTCAAGTAGCGCTTCACTTTGTTATAATTATGCAGCCAATCAAAATATGCTCTTTCGGGTAGAGGCACGCCACTTTTTTTCTAACAGAGATATGTACCTCAACGATAAACAATTGCCAGCCACCCAAAGTACCATGGTGATAACCAGTATGACCGTTTGGTTTTAATGTCGGTTGCTGCTTAGGCAAGACAACAACCATACGATTAGGCATTTCAGCAATTGCTTGCTACTTTTGCAGCCAAATGAGCATCTTATTGTTTACATTCTGATTTTCAACACCCTTTTAATATGAGTTTACAATGCGGTATTGTGGGTTTGCCCAACGTAGGCAAATCGACTTTATTCAATGCACTTTCTTCTGCAAAAGCAGAATCGGCCAATTATCCTTTTTGTACAATCGATCCCAACGTGGGCGTGGTAACAGTCCCCGATCA
Organism: Microscillaceae bacterium; assembly: GCA_003449595.1. Taxonomy (GTDB): domain Bacteria; phylum Bacteroidota; class Bacteroidia; order Cytophagales; family Microscillaceae; genus UBA8158. Next base: position 5,346 of record DMHB01000273.1, read on the forward strand.
ACGACTTCAAGTATTGAAGAGCTTGGTCAATCCGCAAGAAGTAATCCCTGCTGTTATCGAATTTGTGGACATTGCCGGCCTGGTAAAAGGCGCCAGCCGTGGAGAAGGTTTGGGGAATAAATTTTTGGCCAATATTCGTGAGGTTGATGCCATTATCCACGTAATTCGCTGCTTTGAAGACGATAACATTGTACACGTAGCTGGCAGGGTCAACCCCATTGAAGACAAGGAAATTATTGATACTGAGCTTCAAATCAAAGATTTGGACACCATCGAAAAACGAATTGCCCGCGTCGAAAAGCCAGCCAAAACCGGCAACGCAGAAGCCAAAAAAGAATACGAAATACTCTTGAGATATAAAACAGCCTTAGAACAAGGTGCCAACGCCCGCAGTGTAACCATTGGCGAAGAAGAGTTTAAGTATATCAAAGAAGCCCATTTGCTGACTATCAAACCGGTGATTTATGTGGCCAACGTCGATATCAACTCGCTGCATACAGGCAATCAATACACCCAGACCTTGGCGCAAGCCATCGCCACCGAAAATGCCAAATTGATTTTGGTAAGTGCCGCTTTAGAAGCCGAAATCGCCGAACTGGGTACTGAAGAGGAAAAATTGGAATTTTTACAGGAATACGGGCTGAAAGAGTCAGGCTTAAGCCAGCTTATCAGGGCATCTTATGAATTGCTCAATTTGATTACTTACTTTACCGCAGGTCCCAAAGAGGTAAAGGCTTGGACCATAGAGCGCGGTTGGAAAGCACCACAAGCTGCCGGTGTCATCCATTCTGATTTTGAAAAAGGATTTATCAAGGCCGAAGTAATCAAACTGAAAGATTACGAAAACTACAAAACAGAAGTAGCTTGCCGCGAAGCAGGCAAAATTGGTATTGAGGGGAAAGAATATGTAGTAGAAGACGGCGATATTATGCACTTCCGCTTCAATGTATAGGCAAAATATGGTTGTGTTTTAAGCAGGCTTGTCAGCAGGTGTTTTGCTTTGAAAATACTTGCAAAAGTGTGTAATCTGACATTGTTCGCAAAGTGGTCGTCGTGCCAAACACACATAGCGACCGTGTAAAATCAACCAGTGGTGTGCTTTGGGGATTACCTCTTTGGGAATATGCTTCACCAATTGTTTTTCAACTTCGAGGGGTGTTTTGGCTTTGGCTTGCGCCAACCCTATCCGCTTAGAAACTCGAAAAACGTGTGTATCTACAGCCATCGTAGGCTGGTTATATACAACTGATGCAATGACATTGGCCGTTTTACGGCCTACGCCGGGTAGTTTTTGCAAATCCTCTACTGTTTCAGGTATTTTGCTGCCAAATTGCTCTACCAACATTTTGCCTAACCCCAAAAGGTGTTTGGTTTTGTTGTTAGGATAAGAAATACTTTTGATGTAGGGAAACAACTCATCAAAATGAGATGCAGCCAAGGCTTCCGGGGAAGGGAAAGCCTCAAACAAAACAGGCGTTACCATATTCACACGCTTATCCGTACACTGCGCGCTCAACACTACTGCGACCAATAATTGGAAGGGATTGTTGTAATGAAGCTCAGTTTCAGCTTCAGGAAAATGTTCGGCAAAATGATTGACAAATAATTCAAAGCGTTCTTTCAACCTCATAAGAAAGGAGGGCGCTAAAAAATTAGGAAGGACAAAATGTTCAAAAAGAGCACGCTTTTTTTGATTTGGCAGAAAGCAGAATAGACTTCACTACCTCTGCTGAAGGTTGGGCAGCAAAAGCATCTAAATCTTGCTTTAAGCTGACCAACTCTTCGAATTCTTTATCTAAATCGCCGTCAATTAAGAGCATTGTCTTAGCTACTACGGCTTCTTCAACAGAGGTTTCGCCATATAAATAAAGTAGTAACAAATCACTTGGCTTGGAAGACTTTATCATATTGAATATTGTGTTTGTTCAACTGTTTCCTCAGGTTAATGAGGGCATATCGCATCCTTCCTAAAGCAGTGTTAACACTTACCTGCGTGGCATCCGCAATCTCTTGGAAACTCATTTCGGCGTAGTGTCGCATAATCAGCACTTCTTTCTGCTTTTCAGGGAGCTTTTGTATTAAACTCCGAAGTTTGCTAAATGTTTCTTGGCGAATTTGGGCAGTTTCGGCTGATTCTTCGGCAAAATCCAAGGTATTTAATATCCGCATATTATCCTCTAAGACAACATTCGGGTATCGTTTTTCACGGCGGAAGAAATCGATGGCCAAATTGTGTGCTATCCTAACTATCCAAGGTAGAAATTTGCCTTCTTCGTTATACCGGCCAGTCTTAATGGTATTGATGGCTTTGATGAACGTTTCTTGCAACAAATCTTCTGCGATGTAAATATCTTTTACAATTAACAGAATCGTAGTGAACACTTTCGACTTGTGCCTATGAACCAAATGTTCAAAGGATTTATCGTCTCCATTTTTGTAGAGGGTAACCAATTGGCTATCACTCAGTGTAACATGCTTCATAAGCAGCGTATTTAATGAACGTAATTTGATGCGCCCTATTGTTCGCATGAGGATTTGTTTGACAACTTTAGCAGCCTTCTAAATTTTACCAGCTTTTGCTGAGAAAATTTCACTACTGTGTTGTCGGGCAAAACCCAAGCAAACAACCAAAGCAACAATGGATTAAATGTGTGCTACTACTTATGATACACGTTTGAACAGGAAGCAGTAAACACTTTATTATTTTATCTTTTTAACAGTTTTATTCAGTGATTTGTAACGGATACTTTTTAGCAAAAGTTGTCGTTACTATTTGGCATTCCATACATTGTTGCCAGCATCAATATCTGGTAATATATTGTCGGGATCTATCTTTAAGCTTTTTATTGCCTCATTGCTGCTATAAAAGAAGGTAAAAACATCTCCTTTTTGCCAAATTTCTGCTGGTAATTTTATTCTATTTTTATTGTTTTTGGTGTCTATGATTTCTAAAACAACAGGCATAATGACCGGCTGGTTGTTTTTAAGTGTTACTGTTATGCCCTTTTTCTCTTGTGTGTTTACGGCATCCACACTTACAATGGCTTGATCCAAATTGGCATTGCTATAAAACCAACTGTTCCAAAACCAACTCAAGTTCTCGCCTGCTGCGTTTTCCATACAATTGAAAAAGTCTGCCGGTGTTGGATGTTTGTAAGCCCAATTTTTTATGTAGTGGCGAAAGGCAAAGTCAAAGCGTTCTGCACCCAATACAACCTCACGGAGCATAAATAAGCCAATAGCGGGTTTGAAATAGGCCGTCCATCCTAAATTATCTTGTTGTACTACATCAGGATAAGTATGGATGCCTTCGCGGTTGGGATTGGTCAAATAAAATGTAAACAACCTGGCCGAGGCTAAGTAAGACTTATACTCACCTTTATTGAAATTGAGGGTACTGTAATGGTTGATAAACGTATTGAATCCTTCGTCCATCCAAGGGTATAGCCGTTCGTTGCTTCCTACAATCATCGGAAACCAATTGTGGCCAAATTCGTGATCGGTTACCCCCCAAAGGCCTTCGCCGGTTGACTGCCAACTACAAAAAGATACGCCAGGGTACTCCATCCCTCCTACTTCGCAAGCTACATTGGCTGCTACTGCGTAAGGATATTCGAACCAAGTAGCTGAATAATGCTCAATAGCGGCTTTGGTATATTCTGTAGAGCGCCCCCAGGCTTTGTCGCCACTGCTTTCAATTGGGTAAACCGACATAGCCAATGCCTTTCGGCCACTAGGCAAATTGATGGCGGCAGCATCCCATAAAAAGGCTTTTGAAGAGGCAAAAGCCACATCTCTGGTATTCTGCATTTTGAACCGCCAAGTTTGTGTGCCACTTTGCGTAGGACGGGTTTGCTTGGCATTGGCTACGCTATTTTTGTCAACCAGCACCACGGTTTTATCGCTATTCTTTGCTTTCTCTAATAGGTCAACGTGCTCGGAGGTGAGTACTTCTTGTGGATTTTGAAGTTCGCCCGAAGCGACGACTATGTGGTCATAAGGCACAGTAATTTGGTACTCAAAATCGCCATATTCGCAATAAAACTCACCTGCACCCAAATAAGGCTCATTGTTCCATCCTTTTACATCGTCGAAAACAGCCACACGAGGATACCATTGCGCCATACTATAAACCCAGCCATTTTTGGTTGAAAGTCGGCCCATTCGATCCGAACCATATTGTGGAATTTTAAAGCCATAGTCTATCTGAATTTGCAGCTGTCCGCCCTTCGCAGCCAAATTGCTTGGTAGCTGAAGCTGCATACGGGTGTCTTCGATAACATATTTGGCATCAACCCATCCTTGCCCTTGCAAATTAATTTTTACGGCTTTTACTTCATATCCGCCATCCGTAGCTCCTACATAACGTCCTCCTTCATTGGAAGTGAGCCAAGCGCCTCGGGCATCTACTTTGTATCGGTTTTGATCCATCTGCACCCAAACAAAGGGAAGATCCATAGGGCTGTTGTTCGTATAACTAATCACCACACTGCCGCTCAGGCTGTGGCTTTGCTCGTCTAACTGCGCTTGAATCACATAGTCGGCGCGATTTTGCCAGTAAGTCTCTCCCGGCACTCCTAAGGCGCTGCGGTATGGGGTGCTTAAGCGAGGATAGTTAGGCTCAAATAAACTTTGGTTATTGGGTAGTTGCGCCAAGGCAACCCAAGGAATAAATCCTAAAAGTAATACTAAAAAAGTAGAGGTTTTTTTCATTTTGCTGAATTAATTAGCCACCTGTAACACAGATGCTTGTTTGTTGAAAGATGCAAAATAATAATAATTCATTTCAAAATTGTGATAAACCAGTTTTATTGTTGTTTTTGTGATATTTCGGCTGTTTTTTCTTGCAAAAGCCCCCACAA
>DMHB01000403.1 GCA_003449595.1 Microscillaceae bacterium
AGCGTAAAAAATCCTAACTTAATCCTCATCCCTCCATTGATACCAATTTGCTGAAAATTAGTATTAAACGAGATAGGATTCCGAGCTACATCAACTACTTGTCGTTGAAAATCAGCATCAGTTCTACTTGTCTCTACAGAAGTAAAAGGATAATTTCCTTTTAAATTCAAACTAGTGGTAGCTGCGTCATAGCGCAAAGCAGTGAAGAATGTTACCCCGGGTAGTTTTTTTGACATCAAGAGCGAAAATCCGTAAGCTACAGTTTCAAAAGCCAATTGTTGATCTTGGTACTGGTTGGCTTGCAACAAATTATTGCTTGCATTGGGCAAATTGGCAGGTTGTATGTCTAAACTTGTAATCAAGCCCATATAAGTAGCGTTGGCAGCCAAAGCAAAATGGACAGGCCAAAGGTTCATACGAGGAATCAATCGCTGAAAATCCCATTTTATACCTAAGCCATATATGCCTAAGTTAGCATTTGCACCGCTAAAATTATAACTAAGTGGCGGAATAAACCGTAAGGTAGCCTCTAAGCCCTTGATGGGTAACCCTACACTAATTTGCAATTGAGGAAGTGCCAATAAATTAAGCCCTAATCCTTGAGGCGCATTGAAGTTTACTGTTTGAAGCGTATCTACCAAGGGGGGGGCAAAAACTTTCTGGATAGCCGGCCCTGGGTTATCTGCCCCTAATATGGTAGGCGTGACGGTGTTTTGATCCAAGATTTGTATGTCGTTAGATAGCCCTATGCTGCGCAGATCGAATGTCAAATCTTCGGAAGCCGCTACCGCGCCACTGGCCACCAGTCTTATTTCGAATCGCCCCGGCTTCAATACTTCGGCTGTATTATACCAACCATTGTTCAGAATAATGCCCAGTACATTATTAGCTGGACGCAAATAAGCAGCGCCATATCGATTAATATTTTGGCCACCTGTTTGCACCAAAGCGCCTAATTCGCTAGACTGTGACCATCCTAAACTTGAAAAAATAAGTTGGGAAAGAAAGGCTAAAAAGTATTGTTTTTTCATGTCCAATTAAGCTAAAGTTAGGTATCACAACAATTAAAACGTAAAATCTTCCCTTTATATTTTGAAAGCCGCTATGTTTGCTTGTTTTGCAACACTGCGCGCACACTTCCAAAGGTTTGCAACAAGCTGCGGGCTTCTTCTATCGAAATGTTCAATTCTTGCACCAACATTTGCTCGCCCCTTGCTATGAGTTTATGGTTGCTTAATTGCATATCAACCATTTTGTTGCCTTTTACCCTGCCCAATTGTATCATAGCAGCAGTAGAAATCATATTAAGCACCAATTTTTGTGCTGTTCCGGCTTTCATTCGGGTGCTTCCGGTTACAAATTCGGGGCCTACCACTACTTCAACTGGCAATTCAACCGCTTGCGCCAACTCGCTTTGAGGATTACAAGTAATACAGCCGGTTAAAATGCCCTGCTGGCGACAAGCCATTACCCCTCCTACCACGTAAGGTGTTCTGCCTGAGGCCGCTATGCCTATCACCACATCATTGGAATTGATCTGATAGGCTTGTAAATCTAACCAAGCTTGCTCACGGCTATCTTCTGCAAATTCGACCGCCTTGCGGATAGCGCCATCGCCCCCCGCGATGAGGCCAATTACCCAATCGTGAGGCACTCCAAAAGTAGGTGGACACTCCGAAGCATCCACAATGCCTAATCTGCCGCTGGTGCCTGCACCGATATAAAAAAGCCGCCCTCCTTTTTTCATCTGTGCTACCACCCCTTTGACCAAGGTTTCTATTTGTGGAATAGCTTTCGCAACTGCCAGAGGAACGGTTTGATCTTCTTGGTTAATGGAGGTTAACAATTGCAGAACAGACATATTTTCAAGATCTTGATAAAAAGAGCTTGACTCAGTCGTGAGGTGATTTAGGTTCATAAAATGGAATTTTGTGTAAAAAATAAACTCTTTGGCTGGCTTTTCCTACATATTTTACCGACTGATAGCCACTCAGCAAGAAAAAACGTCCATACCAATGGCGTAACCGTTGTGAAAGACTGTAATGAATGCGATGCAACCCTAAGGCTTCGGCCAGAGGTATTTGTTCGACCAAGGTAGAAGAAAATACACCCAATTGATGTAAAGAACTGTGTAAATGGGTCTGATTCACATACATAGCCATTACTTTATCGGTCTCAATGGTGGTAGCCAAATTACGTTGTGGCAACAAACTTCCTACATCGTTCATAGGCAGAAAACTATCTTCTAACAGTTCTCCTTTATCGGAAAGCTTTACTAACAAAGCGTGATGATAGCGATGCGCCAAAACAGTTTGAAACAACCCACTGCCCTGCATCTCGCGCTTATTTTCTACCACAGAAAACTCTACTGCCAGCCAATAAGCTTGTTTATGATGTGCCAATTGATATACTTGTGCTTGAAAAGGCGAACGCCAGCGAGCAGCCACCAACTCATTTTGTTGAGCTAATTTTCCTAATTGGCGCTGTTTGGCGTTGGCCGGTAAGAAATCAAAAAAGTGGGGCAATCTTACAAAAGGTATATAACGGATGCCCTGTTGCAAAGTGTTTAGGTTGATTTCGACCCAATAAATGCCTTGTGCGTACCCATCGCGGGGGTGTTTGTAGGCACCTACCACCACCATTGGCCGCAGGGGCTCACTTAATATTTCGGCACTTAAAAAATCGTGGGCATCGTCCGAAGGCACTCGAAGCGCCAAAGTTTTGATGCCCTTATCTAACATATAAATTACTAAACTTCTCGACCAGTCGGGCTGAATTTCCAAAGCGGTTAATAAATGATTGCCGTAGTTGGCATCAAAACTAAGTCGTAAAATCTGGCTGTTGGGAGCTAAGCCTAAGGGGATTACCTTCGATTGCAAGGTTTGAAGATCGATATAGTAAAAGAGCCTTGTATTTTTGGTTCTGCCAAGCACATACAAGCCATCGGCAGAAGCGGTAAATTGCTCTACTTCGATTTGTTTGATCGAGAAAATAGGTTGCTCAAAAGCTTTTCCATCAGGTAAATGAACCTGGATCAACTTGTATTCAAACCGGTTATATTGCTGAATTAGCAAATAAAGCGTTTGGTCGTGCAGATAATGTACTACATGCTGCGCATAATCCATCTCAAAATCCAAACTCCATTGGTTAAGCAACAGCGAATCAAAATATTGAACCTCTAATTGATTTTGCCTATATACTGGTTTTTTTAACACCAGTACTCCTCCGGCAGCAGTGGGCAGGGTTTCGTAGCGCAGGTGGTAGTGGTTGCTGGGTAACTCAACCCTCGGCATAGATTGAGCGAAAATTTTTACCTTTGCAGGAAAAAAATAGAAGCTCAATACCCCTGTCCAAATCAGGATTTTTTTCATATACATCATAAAAGAACAAATAACCCCGCCAAGCAGTTTGACTCAGTAGCCTTACAAATTTAAAAACACTTCCTTACAAAACGCTGTCCTTTAGCCTTTGATCCCTTTATGCAAGCAACTTCTACCTCTACAAAACTTTGGACCAAAGACTTTCTTTTACTGACTTTGTCGAACCTCTTTATGGCTTCAGGCTCTTTTTTCCTGATTCCTACCCTCCCTATCTATGCCGAAAAAGTGCTACAGAGTTCTAAGACAGACATTGGCTTAATTTTAGGGCTTTACACCCTTTCTGCGCTGTTGATGCGCCCATTGGCAGGGTGGGCTTTAGATATTGTAGGGCGCAAGTGGGTTTACCTTTGTGGGATGGTTATCTTCGTCATCCTGATGCCTTTTTACCTCTGGGCTACTACGATGGCTACCTTATTGCTGCTACGTTTTTTACACGGAATAGCTTGGGGAGTGATCACTACCGGAGGAAGCACCATTGTATCAGACATTGTGCCGGCAGCACGTCGCGGCGAAGGGATTGGCTATTTTGGTATGTCGTTTACCATTTCTATGGCCTTGGGGCCTGTGTTGGGTTTATGGATGATTGCTGCCTGGGATTTTTCAACCATCATCTGGGCCTCTTCAGCGGTCAGCTTGGTTACTTTGTTGATAGCTCTCACCATTCATTATCCGGTTCATACGGCTTCTATTCAACACAAACAAACGAGCTGGGATCAATTCATCGACAAGCGAGGCATTCCTACGGCTACTTTAGCCCTTATTTGTTCAGCAGTTTATGGTGGCTTGGTAACTTTCATTACTTTGTTTACCCAAGAAAAAAAGATTGCTGCCATCCAATGGGGAGATTTTACCTTGCCCAGTAGTGCTGTATTTTTTATGCTTTACGCTTTAGGGTTGACTCTCATCCGGCCTATTGCAGGCACTTGGCTTGACCGACACGGCCCCAAGCAAGTCTTAGGATACGGTTTTGTAGTGTTGATCGTCGGGTTGACAAGCTTGGCCTCCATCCACACACTGGGTGGGCTTATGGTGGCTTCAGCTATTACCGGAGTCGGGATGGGAACTATTTTACCAACTACTCTTACAATGGTAGTTAATTTGGTTGAGCCTGAAAAAAGAGGTGTGGCCAACTCTACATTTTTTTCTGCGGTTGACATTGGCGTAGGCTTAGGATCAATTTTATTGGGCAAGCTGGCCGATATTGTTTCCATCGCCACGATGTTTTATTTTTGTGCACTGGTAATTTTCATTCCCCTTGCCTTGTTTTTTTTATTGGTATTGCCGGATTATCAAAAAAAGCTAACCCAAGTAAATGCCTAATGATTTAGAAACCCTCGAAGAGTGTCCGGTTTGTCGCCACCAAGTTTTTTTGCCTTGGCGGCAATGCCAAGATCATTTAGTCAGCCAAGCTACGTTTCAATTGGTAGCTTGCCAATCTTGCGGCTTTATTTTTACTAACCCGCGCCCCACCGAAAGCCATATTGCTGCCTATTACCAATCTGAACAATACCAATCGCATAGTCAACAAAAGGGAGGATTTTTCCAAAAAACTTACCAATGGGTTCGCCAAAAAATGCAACGCCGCAAACTTGCTTTGGTGCAAACCTTAGCCCCCCAAACAGGGAGATTATTAGATGTTGGGTGTGGATTAGGAACTTTCCTACGTACCTGCCAACAAGCAGGTTGGGCTGTTGAAGGCATAGAGCCAAACCCCCAAGCAGCTACTATCGCCCATAAGGAAACAGGAGCTATCATTTATTCATCCATCTTTGACCCTGCCATAGCTCCTTCATATGAAGTCATCAGTCTTTGGCACGTATTAGAACACGTGCATCGTTTAGAAGAAACAATGCTGACTATCAAGCGTTTACTTCACCCGAAAGGGGTTTTGTTGATCGCTATGCCAAACGTAGCAAGTCAGTATGAAATAGAACTATTCCAATCTTACTGGGCTCCCTTCGACGTACCAAGACATCTCTATCATTTTAGCCCAGTAACTTTTTCAAAATTTTTGCTTAATTTTCAATTCAAAATTGAGTCTGTTGAACCTCTCCTTTGGGATTCTTATTATGCTTGTCTTATGTCAGAAAAATATAGCACAAGTAAGTTTCATTGGTTCAAAGCAGCTTGGCGAGGCTATCATTCAAACCAATGGGCAAAAAGACATCAAAATAATCATTCAAGTCTTATTTATTGCATCAGAAATACGTAATTTTCCGTTAGATTTTTAATCTTTTTAACATTATTTCAACGCACTCCAGAATTTTTATGAAAAACGTAACTTGGCTGTTTTTTTTCGTAGTCATTTCCATCTCGGTTGTAGCTTGTGTAACCCCCAAACAGTATGCAGCTTTGCAATCTGACATCAATAATCTCAACTATCGGATAGATAGCACCAACTCGGCTATTACATACATCTGGTATTCTTTAGATAACGTAGATGTGAAATTGCAAAATCTCAAAGAAGAGCAAATCAACCGACTAAACGATTATATGCTCCAGACAGATAGCTTGGTAGCTACACAAGAGGATTTGTTTGACATCAGAAAGCGCCTCAGTACTGTAGAAACCCACTTAAAAACTGCCGGCCAAGGCTTTGCTCCTGCCAAAGACCAAGAAGTGGTCAAAAAGAAACGCACTCCTTACTAAATTTTATATTCGCACTTGACCCCCTACTTTATGTACCGCACCACAATCCTCGCCTATTTCCTTGGATTTTTGCTGTGTTCTACCCCTATCGCCGACCTGTATGCACAAGCGCTCAGCATTCGCAACTATGGCTTAATTGAGGGTCTTCCTGAAGCCAGTATTAAGTCTATCGTAGAAGATAAAAAAGGTTTTTTATGGTTTGCTACATTAGGCGGGGTAAGCCGATTTGATGGGCGGGTATTTGAGAACTTTACCACCGAACACGGGCTGCTGAACAACAACATCAACACAATTTTTCAATCCTCCAAAGGTATTATTTGGGTAGGCACCCGCAATGGCTTGGCCTATTTTCATAACAATGCTTTCAAAGTATTGACTACCAAAGAGGGCCTGCCCTCTTCCGACATTAGTGCCATTGTGGAAGATAGCAAAGGCAATCTTTGGATTGGTACAGCAGGGGGGCTAAGTATGTATGATGGAAAAAAGTTTAAAAACTTTGTCTCCAAAGAAGTCTTCCCCGATAATTATATTGTTGATCTTTCTATTGCAAAGTCGGGCAAAATCTGGATTGTAACCCTCGAAGGGCTTTGTCTTTGGGATGGTTCGGGCTTTAAAGTTTATAAAAAGGAAGACGGCTTGCCCACAACCAATATCAACTATGTGTATGCTGATGCTGAAGAGACCGTTTGGCTGGCTACTTCCTTGGGATTGGTAGAGTTTAAGCAAGGAAAATTCAAAACTTTTGGCAAAGCAGCAGGCCTGACTGATAACAATGCGTGGTTTGTTCTGGAAGAAAATCAAGACCAATTTTGGGTAGCTACCTCCGACGGGGCTGCATTGTTTGATAAGACTAAGCAAGACTATGTTCAATTTATCAACAAGCGAAATGGCTTGGCTGCCCAACAGGTAAACACGATGCTAAAAGACCAGTTTGGCAACTTGTGGTTGGGTTGCGAAGGCGGGCTTGCGCGATATAATATGCCTATATTTGAAATTTTTTCATCGGGCTATATTCCCAACAATGCTTCCATTTGGTCAGCTTTTAGCGATTCGGATGGCAGCACTTGGTTAGGAACCGCCGGCGAAGGATTAGTGCAGATTCGTAAAGAAGCTACCAAAGTTTATACCACTGCTCAGGGCTTGGCTGATGAGTACGTTCGGTCTATATTCAAAGACCAAGACGGATACCTTTGGTTTGGCACTTTTGAAGGGGTAAGCCGATTCAAAGGAGGTGCATTTAAGAATTTTGATGAAGAGGACGGCTTAGCTAACAATGCTGTTTTTGCAATAACGCAAGATGACGAAGGCAATATTTGGTTTGGAACAGATAAAGGACTGAGTAAATATGATGGGAAGTCGTTCGAAAATTTTACTGTCAAAGAAGGTATTGCCGACAACTACGTAAGGGCTGCTTTGAAAGACAAAAATGGAGTGCTTTGGTTTGGTACTTATGGAGGCATTACCAAGTATGAAAAGGGGAAGTTTTCCAATTTCTCAGCACAAAATGGCTTAGCCAACAACATCGTTTTATCGATTTTGCAAGATAGCAAAGGGCAATTGTGGTTTGCCACCGAAAACGGGCTTTGCCAGATGAAACCAGATGCTAACCCATCCAAACGCGATTGTTTTACCTGCTATGGACGAGCCGAAGGAATGCAATCACAAAATGTGTGGCTATTGATAGAAGGCCAAGAAGGTGATATTTGGATTGGCCACCGTACCGGTATTGAAAGATTTAATCCTGCCAAGAAGCAATTCCAATCCTACAACCATTTAGATGGATTCAACTTGATGCAGACATTTCCAAATGCTGTTTCTAAAGATGCAGAAGGGAATATTTGGTTTGGAGCACTCAATGGTGCCATCAAATACAATAAAGCGCAAGATGTGCCTACTAAAATAGCTCCCAAAATACATATTACCCGCATCGATATTGTAGGCCAAAATGCCGATTGGAGTAAACTTGCCAAACAAACAGACTCTTATTTTAAAATCCCCACATCGCCTGATGCCAAAAAACCTGCTGTTTATTTAGATTACAAACAAAATAACCTCACTTTCCATTTTACCGGTATTCACTCTAAAACTCCTGAAAAAGTTTATTATAAATACAAATTAGAAGGTTTTGATAAAAACTGGTCGAATAATACTCGCCAAGGCTCTGTCAATTATACAAACTTGCCCCCAGGCAGGTATAAATTTTTAGTGGCCGCCTATAGCCCCGACGGTCTCGTAAGCCAAGAGTATGCTACATTTGTCTTTGAAATTAACCCACCTTACTGGGAAACTTGGTGGTTTTATTTGTTGCAGCTCGCTTTGTTTTTAACCTTAGTAAGTGTGTCTATTTATTACAATGTCCATTTACACCATAGACGCTCTAAAGTAACCGTAATTCTTACGTTCATAACCCTTTTAATGGTGTTTGAATTTATCGCAGTAAACTTAGACAACATCATCGATAGTTATACCCAAAATATACCATTTTACAAAACCCTTGTCAATGTAGTGTTGGCTATCTTATTTTCTCCGCTTGAGGGGTTTGTACGTAAATACTACGAAGAGACACACGACTAAGTGCCCTCATTTTCAATTCTTGAGCAAAAGGGCTATCATAAAGAATTTTACAGATAGCCCTTTTTATTGTTGCCTCCTTTGATTTTTATGGATTTCCAACACAAAAAAGGCTGCTTGCTTACACAAACAGCCTTTTATAATTGGAACTTTGGGGTTGAGTAGAATTACTTCACCACTGCGTAGTTTTTCGATACTAAATCCCAGTTGATAACATTCCAAAAAGCGGTTATAAATTCAGGACGGCGGTTTTGGAATTTTAAATAGTAGGCATGCTCCCACACATCCA
>DMHB01000338.1 GCA_003449595.1 Microscillaceae bacterium
ACACATCCACTTTTACCAATATTTCTTGTCCAAGTTTGATTTTGTCAATGTCTAACTCATCGACAGCCAATTTTAGATATACTTCCTCTTCGGCACCCAGTAGGGCAATGGCCTCGTTGCGCCTGACAGACTCACCTTCTTCCTTGTAAATTTCATACACAATGCCTTTTATCTTGCTTTTCAAAGCGTAGTTTCCACTTTCTTGGTTTTGAATTTGGAATTGGCTTTCGGCGTTCCGCATCTCCAAATACAATTGATTTTTGGTTTTATCGTAGCGGCTTTTTTGTTGTAAATATTCATTTTTCGACACTTGGTAGGCCAAAGAGGCTTTGTCGAACTCGAAACCTGTGGTGGCGTTGGCAGCCTTGAGCTTTTGTTGACGGAAGAAATTGACAGAATCATTTTTCATTTTGATTTCGGCGTTCTGAATGGCCACTTCCAGCTCGGCCAAAATGGGAGAATTGGGCTGTAAGTTTTGCGCGGCCTGCCGGTAAACGTCTTGCGCGTTGCGCGAGCGGGCATCTTGCTGTGTACTTTCCACCAAAAACAAGATTTGGTTGGCCTCTACCATATTGCCTTCTTCTACCATTTTGCGCGATAAATAGCCTTCGGCCAAGGCAAAAACTTTGTATTCGTTTTTGGGCATCAAGTTACCCGAGGCATATACAGCTTCGGTTAGTTCTTTGTAAATCGGTTTGATGCCTGTAGGCTTCGATTGACACTGCACCAAGTACATAACCAGCAGCAGGATCGACCCTAATTTGAAAGGAAAATGTCGGAACATAAGGCAAATCTTGATAAGAATCAGGTATGGTGAAGGCTCTAATTTAATTAAATCTGGCAGACAAACCAAGATACAGACTATTTTCCACCTCCTTATCGATTCGTTTGGGTTTTGTTTTCTTAATTGCAGCAAAAAGCCCTAACTTTGCTCGGCAAATACCCTCTTGAAATATTTGCCCATGTTAGACCAATCCAAACTCCTGTACGAAGCCCTTACCTACGACGACGTACTCCTCATTCCTGCTTATTCTGAAGTGCTTCCCCGCGATGTTCAAACCATTACGAAACTGTCGCGCAATATCCAACTCAACATCCCGCTGGTGTCGGCAGCTATGGACACCATCACGGAGTATGAAATGGCTATTGCCATCGCCCAAGAAGGTGGCTTAGGGTTTATTCATAAAAATATGACCATCGAGGCGCAGGCTGCCCAAGTGCGCAAAGTAAAGCGTTCGCAAAGTGGGATGATTCTCGACCCCATTACGCTGTCGGCAGATGCCAAACTGTCGGATGCACATAAGCTGATGCAAGAATTTAAAATTGGAGGCATTCCGGTGGTAGATAAAAACCGCAAACTTGTTGGCATCATTACCAACCGCGATTTGCGCTTTGAGAAAGACTTAGGCAAGCCGGTCAAGGACATTATGACTCACGAAAACCTGATTACTGTCAAAGAAGGAATTGATCTGCGCGAAGCAGAAGATATTTTGCACCAATACAAAATCGAAAAATTGCCCATCGTCAATGATGCTTACGAATTGGTGGGGCTTATTACTTATAAAGATATTTTGAAACGCAAGGATATGCCCCAGGCTTGCAAAGACCAGTACGGACGGCTGTTGGTAGGTGCTGCAGTGGGCATTACCCCCGACGTAATGCAGCGGGTAGAGGCTTTGCGCAAAGCAGGCGTCGATATCATCAGCATCGATACGGCACACGGGCACTCGAAAGGGGTGATCGATGTATTGAAGCAAATCAAACAAGCTTTTCCCGATGTTGAATTGGTAGCCGGAAACATCGCTACAGCCGACGGGGCTTTGGCTTTGGCCGAAGCAGGTGCCGACGCGGTGAAAGTGGGCATTGGGCCGGGCAGCATTTGTACTACCCGCATCATTGCCGGGGTAGGCGTGCCTCAGTTGACGGCTGTTTTCCAAGCGGCGCAAGCTTTGCAGAAAAAAGGCATACCGGTCATTGCCGATGGAGGTATCCGTTTTTCGGGCGATATTGTAAAAGCCATCGCTGCCGGTGCAGGTACGATTATGATCGGGTCATTGTTGGCCGGAACGGAAGAAGCTCCTGGCGAAGTGGTATTGTTTGAAGGGCGTAAATACAAAACTTACCGCGGAATGGGTTCGGTTGAGGCGATGGAAGATGGCTCGAAAGACCGTTATTTTCAAGATAGCGAGGTAGATGTCAAAAAATTAGTGCCCGAAGGCATCGTAGGGCGTGTGCCTTACAAAGGGCGCGTGGCCGAAGTTTTATACCAGCTCATTGGTGGACTAAAAGCGGGTATGGGTTATTGTGGTGCGAGCGATATGAACAGCCTACAACACGCCAAGTTTGTAAAAATTACGGCAGCCGGTGCCCGCGAAAGCCATCCGCACGACGTACACATCACCAAAGAAGCACCCAATTACAGTGTGGGGTAATCCAGTAAATTTGTATCTTGTGCAGCAAACAAGCAAGCGCCTATGAAGGTACTTTCCCCCCACAACACTTTGGGTATCTTCTTGTCAGCTAACGTCGTTAGCTGGCTGCTTTTGCTTGTTATCAACCTTATTTCATATTTCGCCCTTAGTCAAAAAACCGTATTCAGCATCGACCTGCATTTGAAAGGCTTGTTGCTGAATTTCTTTTTTGTACTGGTCTTTTTTTACTTCAGTGTTCGGGTCGAAAAACTGAAAGAAGTCGATTTTATATCGATGTTGACCAGCATTTTTATTACCGGTCTTATCAGCAATACGGCTTCGCTGGTTTTACAGTTTGTATCGACTACGCTGGCAGTACCTCCGCAAACCCCTCAAACCATCTATTGGCTCAATGTGATTTATCACACCAATATTGCCTTGGTTACTATTTTTTTGACACAAACTTTTTTCTATTGGAAACGCCTGATTTTACACCAGAAATCGGCTCGTTTGCTGCGTTTGTGGACTTTGTTCGAGTACTTGTTGTTGATCAGCTTGGTATTCAACTTTTTTGAGTTTGGGTTAGACGACCAAATATTCATCTTCACTATGTTGATTTTGCTGTTGTTGGGTTTGGTTTTGTCGGGTAATTTGAAGTGGGTGGCTTATCTGAATGCCAAAGAAAAATGGCAGGGCATCTTGTTGCTGATTTTCATTGCAGGGTTTAATTTCTATTTCTTCCGCACCATCCTGTCGCACGCGGCCACCCCCATTTTGACCACCGACCTGACGCACAGCATTTATATATTGGTGATGGGTGCTTTTGTGATGTTTTATACCATTTTTTCGATTTTGGTAATCATTTTTAACTTGCCTACTACGGCAGTATTTGAGAGCAAAATGGAAGAAATTCTCAGCTTTCAGCGCTTAGCCAAATCGCTGCAAAGCGGTGGGCAAGTGGCCGAAGTATGCGAAGCCCTCATCGATACAGCCGTGATGAGCATCGAAGCTGATGCAGCTTGGTTAGACTATTACGACTTAGACGAAACCACCCAACACACCATTTACCGCTTTATTGAAAGCGACGAGGTATATAAAATTAGGCTGGCAATGCACAAAATCCGCTTGCGCAATATCCTTGACCAAACCTTTCAGCGCCCCAGCGAAAACATACAAATCAAAATACAAGAGGCAGTCGCCAAAATGGGCTATGAAACGATGCAAATTGTGCCTTTGGCAGGACACGAAACCGCCCTGGGGCGCTTGGTGCTGCTCAAAAAGATGAAAGACGGCTTGGACGACGAAAAGCGCGAACTCATCAACACTTTTGTATTGCAAGCCAGCATTTCTATCGAAAACTTTCGACTTTTGGCTCGCACCATCGAGGCTGCCCGCTATAAAGAAGAAATCAAAATTGCGCAAACTATCCAGAAAAGCTTGTTGCCTGTAAGCCTTGACGTGAACGAGCACATCGATATGCGGGCGTTTTCGCAGTCGGCTTATGAAGTAGGCGGAGATTATTACGATGTGTTCCGCATCGATGCGCACCGTTTCATACTGATTGTGGGCGATGTGTCGGGCAAAGGTACTTCGGCGGCCTTTAATATGGCGCAGATGAAGGGTATTTTCCACGGATTGGTACAACTCGACTACGACGCTACTACCTTCCTGCAAAGGGCAAACCAAGCACTTGCCTTTTGCTTCGACAAGTCTTCTTTTATTACAGCCACCGTCGTATATGTCGATACCGAGAAAAAAGAACTCCAAATTTCCCGCGCCGGTCATTGCCCCACGCTGTATTACAATGCCGAAGAAAGGGCTATGCAATACATCCAGGGCAAAGGGTTAGGATTAGGTATTTTGCGGCACGACGATTATACGAAGCACATCGAAAACCGAATTATTCACTACAACAAAGGCGATGTATTGGCGCTCTTTACCGATGGGGTGATAGAAGCCCAAAACGAACGGCGTGAAGAATATGGCTATGAAAGACTGCAACAATTGATAGAGCAAAACCTGCATAAACCGCTTGTGCTTATCATCGAGGAGATGATGCATGACCTCCAGCGATTTTGCCAACATACCAGCCTTTCTGACGACCATACTGTGGTGTTGTTAAAACTCAAAAACTAATGAAAACAAACGAATCTGTAGAACTTACCACCGAGCAGCCTACCTCAAAAAAGCCGCTTAGTCCACGTGCCCGTTTTTGGATTACCCTGTTGGCGGGGTTTACCTTGGGTTTTGTGATGGCTCCGCCTCGCCATTTCAGCATACGTGTCCACATCGGAAACAACCCTGCGCCTGAAAAAGAAAATACCCCCAAGACAACTTAATCCTCTGTCGTTATGCCTCATTTCACTACCCAATCCAACCTATCGCTTTATTACGAAATTCACGGAAGTGGGCAGCCTGTGTTGCTCATCCACGGCTTAGGCTCCAGTGGGTTAGACTGGGAAAACCAAATACCGGCGCTATCGCCTCATTATCAGGTCATTACGGTTGATGTGCGCGGACACGGACGTTCGGCTAAGCCACCCGGCCCGTATTCTATTCCGATGTTTACGCAAGATATTGTAGAACTCATACAGCATTTGCAAATCGAAGCCCTTCACTTGGTGGGGCTTTCTATGGGCGGTATGATTAGCTTTCAGTTGATGGTCGATAAACCGGCGCTGGTCAAAAGTGCTGTGATTTTGAACAGTGGTCCCGCGCTGAAGGTGCGTACCTTCAAAGAGCGGATGGCTGTTTGGACAAGAAAGTTTTTGATGCGGGCGCTGGGCTTGTCCACGTTGGCCAAGGTGCTTTCCAAGCGGCTTTTTCCTGAACCCGACCAACAGCCCCTGCGCGATTTGCTGGTTTCGCGCTGGGTAACCAACGACCCCAAAGCCTACTACCAAGCCTTTTTAGCGCTGATTGGTTGGGGTGTGGAAGAAAAAATTAGCCAAATCCAGTGTCCGGTGTTGGTGCTTACCGCCGATATGGACTACACGCCGGTAAGTTTCAAAGAAGCGTATGCCGCGCAAATGCCCAACGCCAAGGTGCAAGTATTGAAAAACTCGCGCCACGCCTCTACCTTCGACCAGCCCGAGCAGGTCAACCAAGCTTTGTTGGCGTTTTTGCAGACGGTGGCCTAAAATTGCCGTAAGGCTTGCGCCGAAAACTTGTGCCCTTCTACCTCAAATGTTTTGTCGGGGGTGTATATCACCCAAGGACTTTTTTCTGCTTGGGCGATGGCCAAGCCAATGTCTTGCGCCGGAGTGCCGCCGCGTGCCAACAACATAGCCCACTGTCCGCTGGTGTTGTTATAAGCCACATCGACCACCAAATAGACCACAGGCGTAGGCTGGGCGAGCAGCCAAATATCGCCCACAGCCGGTGTTTGGCGGAGGTGTTGGGTGGTTTTGAGCAAACTCGTGGCATCGGTCTGTTCCAATACCCACTGCTGAAATTTTTGCCAGCCTGTCTCGCTGCTGTCTGGGGCTGCGCCTTTTTCCCATACGGTCTTGCCCTTCAACTTACCGGCTCGTTGGCCGCGTTTCCAGGGAGTCCAACGGGCAATGATGCCATTTTTAAGAGTTATGGATAAAGAATCGGGGCGTTGTTGTTGCTGAAAATACTGCATTCTGAGCCAAACCGGTACTTGTGTGGTTTGCACTTGTGTCGTGTTCGGACTGTTTGCCAAGAGGGCTGCCACCGGAAGGGCTTTGGGGTAGAACGTGCCATCCCAGAGATGCACCCGCAGCGAAGATTTGAGCGGTAAATTCCGCAAGAAATAGCCCCAGGAGTCTAAAGGCAGCGAAACCCTTGTAAACCCCGTCGGCACCGGAATTTGCTGCACATAGCCATAGGGCTGGGTTTTTTGGTCGGGCGGAGTAGGGTAGCGCAAGCGGGCATAAAAATGCACTGGATCTATCCAATAGGAAAGCCCCAAAACTCCTAAAACCATCCACAGTAAAACGTAGCGACGCGACATATACAAACCTTTTCAGTTTGTAAAGTTAGCACAAGCCGGCACAATTGCAGGGCATTGCTGCCTCGAAAAACACCTCAATTTCCAATTACACGCTTTTGCTGAAAATGGGTTTTTCTGCCAAGGTTTGTTGTTTGTCCCAATAGCGTGCGTCCCACTGCATAGCGATGTTGCGCAAGAAGGGGGCTGCTTCGGGGTGTATGTGTAAGCTGTTCTCAGTCAAGGTAATCAACCCGTCAGCCACAAAGGGCGCTAATCTTTCCCAGATGGCTTGCCCCAAGGGCGAATCCCGAAAGGCATCAGACCAAGTAGTTGTACTCTGACACATCAGCGCCAAGATATGTTTGCGCAGATAGCGATCTTCGGCAGTCAGAAAGTGCCCCTTGCTGAGGGGCAATTGTCCACTGGCTACGGTGGCTTGGTAGGTTTCGAGGGTGGTATGGTTTTGGGCAAAGGCATCGCCGCTGTCGCCAATAGAAGAAGCGCCGAGGCCAATCAGTACCTGGGTAGGCAAGTGGGTATAGCCCATAAAATTGCGGTGCAGCGTGCCTTGTTGCAGGGCTTGCGCCAAGGTATCGTGGGGGAGGGCAAAATGGTCGAACCCTACCTCGACATAGCCTTGCGACAGGAAAGCTTGGCGGCCTACTTCAAAAATGGCAAATTTATCGGCATTGGCGGGCAAGTCGGCTTCGGAGTAGTGGCGTTGGGCGGCACTCTTCCAAGGCACGTGGGCATAGCTATAAAGCGCCACCCTGTCGGGATGCAGGTGTTGTACTTGCTCCAAGGTGTTGGAAAATCCTGCTCGGGTTTGTTTCGGGAGGCCATAAATCAAGTCGATGTTGATGGCATTAAAGCCAATGCGGCGGGCTTCGTCGATGATAAAACGGGTTTGGGCAACGGTTTGCGGGCGGTTGATGGCCTGCTGCACCACGGGGTCAAAATCTTGCACGCCTACGCTCAATCGGCGAAAGCCCAATGCGTAAAGTGCCTCTAAATGCGCCGGCTGGGTGTAGTTGGGGTGCACTTCGATGCTAAAATCGGCTTCGTCGGCTATTTCCATACTTTGCAGCAAAGGGCTGAGTAGGCGCGTTAGGTTGGTCGGCGAAAAGAAAGTAGGCGTGCCACCGCCCAAGTGCAGGGATGTAAGGCGCGGGCGATCGTCAAAAGCTTGTTGGTAGAGTTCCCATTCCTGCCAAAGGGCTTCGATATAGGGTTGCTCTACTTTGTGGTTGACCGTAATGCGTTTGTTGCAGCCACAATAGGTGCAAAGTTGTTCGCAGAAAGGTAGGTGGATGTATAAGCTCAAACCGGCCTGAGGTTGGTAGGCTTGGCGGATTTTTTGAAGCCATTGGTCAGGGTGAAACGTGGCCTCATCCCAAAAGGGCACAGTAGGATAGCTGGTGTAGCGCGGCGTGGGGATGTTGTATTTTTCGAGCAAGGTGTGCAACGAATGGGTTTGCATAATGAATGGAAGAGAAGGTAAAATGATGGGGCTAAATTGAGGAAAGCCCACGGCAAAAAAAATGATAATTATCAGTCCTTCGCTTCCTTTTCGATTTTTGAGATCGGATTTTTCTTTCAGCCTTTATGGTTTTGCCTGCAAGGCTTCGTAGCGTTGGATGGTCAGGTCGATATAGGCTTGGTTGAGATCGCAACCGATGTATTTTCTGTTGCCTACGGTGGTCGAAGCGATGCCGGTGGTGCCACTTCCGTTGAAGGGGTCAAAAATGATGTCGCCGGGCTGCGTGGAGGCCAACACAATGCGTTTGAGCAATGCCAAGGGTTTTTGTGTAGGATGCTTTCCAAAGGCTTTTTCGCTGGGGGCAAGCGTAGGAATGCTCCATACGCTCCGCATCTGTAAGTCAGGTTTTTTGAGGTTGTCCTCGGGGAAGTGGCCGTTTTTCATCGCTTCGTAGTTGAAATAATGTTTGGCGTCTTTGTCTTTGCGTGCCCAAAGCAGTGTTTCGTGCGAAGCTGTAAAATAACGGCAAGAAAGATTGGGAGAAGCATTGGGTTTGAACCAAGTAATGTCGTTCAGGAGATGGAAGCCAAGTTTTTGTAAGAGGAAGCCACATTGGTAAATGCTGTGGTAAGTGCCACTGATCCAAATCGTTCCTTGGGGTTTCAAAACACGTTTGCAGGCTTGTATCCACGTTTCGTGAAAGTGTAGATCATCTTCAAAACCATTGGATTTATCCCATTTTCCTTTGTTTACACTGACCATCCGTCCGTTTTGGCAGGTAAGCCCATCGTTGGAAAGCATATAGGGCGGGTCGGCAAAAACCATATCGAGGCAGTTGTCGGGGAAACGGCTTAGGATTTCCAAGCTGTCCTCTTTGTACAGGACAAAATCGGCTGTTTTGTAAACAGGACTGAGGCGCTGTGGCACATCCGCTTGGGCAACATAGCCGACCAACTCTTCCAAAGTCGCCTTGCTTGAAGTCGTATTTTTTGCCATAACTGCTCCCCGTGGTTAGGCTTCAAATTTAGTTGAAAAGTTGAGAAAAGCTGCCAATTGCGTACTGCTTAGGTTTCCGGTGTAAGGTTTTGGTTGTTTTGATGAGCTGTAGGGCTGAAGAGAGGTGGGGGTATTTGGCCTTTCAGTTTTATTTTTTCGTCAGCAAGGTATCCTCAAAATATACATTTATACCATTTTTCATTTTTTCGTAAAAGATGATTGGCACTAAGATCTGCTCGGGAAGTGCATTTTTTAGTTCATAACTTTGAGGTTTGACACTTACTGCCGTATCTCCTACAAAACCGTCGATGCCTTTGCTTTCTTCTTCGGGGTCAGCCAAACGATAAGTGGTTTTCAAATCGTCTGCAACTGCTTTCAAAATTGCTTCTTGGAACTTCAAGCCTACGAAAGTTTTGACTATGACCAAATCACGCACCCACCTATCTATCATTTCTTGGTCTATTTTAGTCATTACATCTTTCAGATTTTCTATCATTTCTACAATTTTTTCAGTGGCTTTTTGGATGGCATTTGGATGTTGTGCCAAATACCATTCTTCCCATTTTTTAAATTCGTATCCATCAAACTGCTGTATCAAATCACTCATCTGCCCTACAATTTTAGGCTTTGTTCCTCCTGCGTTTTGGTTTGCCAAATTGATGATTTGAGTGGCATATTTCGGAAAACTTGGATTTTCAGCAGTAAGCAAGGACTTGATTTTATCATTGGTAATTTTTATCTTTTTCATTTGCTTGCTTGCGTTTCTAAAAGTGCTAAAAATTTGTTTTTATATTTAAAATTTACACTTTCATCGACTAAAGCCAACCCGTTTTTGATCAAATGTGCGTTGATGAATGTTTTGTTTTCGAGGTACAAGTAGCAAAGCAAGTTGTTTTCATTGTCATACTTTACGTGGTCATATTTCAAAAACACTTTTTTGCCTTTTGTTTTTTCGATCAGAAAATCGGTTGCTTTACCATTAATCGTTGGGTCTTCTTTCACGCCAAGTAGTTTAACTAATAAGTTGTTACTCAGCCGAATTTTTTCAGGACTGATAACTTCTTTGACAGTAAACAATTCTTCGCGTTTTGCTGAACTGTCTTTGTCAATTTTGGACCCGAATTGAAGTTTTTTTACATCAATTTTCTTGTCAAGCGTGTGCGGATCTTTGAAAATATAGGGTAGTTTTTGAATTGCTTCTTCAAAGTCGGTTACAAATGGTTTTTGTTGTAGAAACTCATACGTCGTCCCGTTCAAGTCCTGTTGATGAATTTCCAATTTTTCTTGGATGAAGGGGATAAACTCAGGGTTAATTTCAAAACCAACTGAATTTCTGTCAGTATT
>DMHB01000294.1 GCA_003449595.1 Microscillaceae bacterium
TACACTTAACTTTGGCATTAAGTTCAAACACAGAAATAGTTGTTTGCACTTAACCTTGGCTATAAAGTAAATCAGCACCCAAAAGGTGCTGGCTTACTACTTAAAAACGATTACTCACAAAATTTTAGATCAAACCGGAAAAGGATCTCGGAAAACAGCTCCTTTTTGCATCGCTTCTACCTCGTCGGGAGTGCAAAGGCATTGGTTTAATTCACTGATAATCAAATATTTGTCTAAATCTTGCCCTATAAATACCAGCTCGTTGTGGCGGTCGCCTAATTGTTTGTCCCAGCGTTTTTCGATTTCGGATTGAAATTCTACGAAAGAAGGATGTTGCAGGCGCTCCTGAAACGACATACTGGCCCACCAAACGCCGGCTATATCTGCCCGAAGCGAGCCACCGGCCTGCGACCAATTGAGCGCTTGCGCCGGACGCGAGGCCAACCAAAACAATCCCTTGCTGCGGATAATGGTAGCCGGAAAGTTTTCGGCAAGCCACTGCCAAAACCGCTCAGGATGAAACGGGCGCTGCGCGCTGAATACAAAAGAACTAAGGCCGTATTCTTCGGTTTCGGGGGTGTGGTGCGTATTTTGAAGTTCTTGAATCCATCCGGCGGCTTGCGAAGCTTCTTCGTAGTCGAACAAGCGTGTATTGAGCAATTTGCCCAAAGGGGCTTTGCCAAAAGTGCTTTCGATGATTTGGGCGGTAGGGTTGAGCTTGCGCAAAATGGCTTTGAGTTCGGCCAAAGCCTCTGCCGATACCAAATCGGCTTTGTTGACAAGGATAACGTTGGCAAATTCTACCTGATCGGTCAGCAGGTTGACAATGGTTCGGCGGTCTTGGGGGTCGTCTTGGTTTAGGCGGCGGTTGAGCACGGTGTCCATACTGCCAAAGTCTTTGGGGAAATTGAGCGCATCGACTACCGTTACCATCGTGTCGATGTAAGCAAAACGGCTTAAATCGATGCCTTTTTCATCGTCCACAAAGCTAAAGGTTTGTGCTACGGGTACCGGTTCGCTGATGCCGGTGCTTTCGATGAGCAAATAGTCGAATCGGTTTTCTTGGGCCAGTCGTTCTACTTCGAGCATCAAATCTTCACGCAAAGTGCAACAAATGCAGCCGTTCGACATTTCGACCAATTTTTCTTCGGTGCGGCTAAGGGTGTGCTGTTGTTTGATAAGTTGCGCATCGATGTTTACTTCGCTCATATCGTTGACAATCACGGCTACTTTCAGCCCCGATTTGTTGTGCAGCACGTGGTTGAGCAAGGTGGTTTTACCTGCACCCAAAAACCCGCTCAGCACGGTAACTGGTAGTTTTTTAATAGAGTTCATAGCTTGGTTTACTGAATGGTTTCAAGATAGGTTTGTTCGAGTTCGGGCAGCGATATTTGATGCGCTTCGAAGGATTTGCGCAGCGAGCCTTGTTGCATAATGCCGATGTGGGTACCTACTTGTTAGGCGTGAAAAAGATCGTGGGTAGCCATCAGGGTAGCCATCCCTTTTTGTTTCATTTGAAGCAACAAAGCCGAAAATTCATTGCTGGCTTGGGGGTCTAGCCCCGAGGTTGGCTCGTCGAGCAGTAGTGCGCGGGCATCTTTGGCCAAGGCGATGGCAATGCCAACTTTTTGACGCATTCCTTTGGAATAGGTTCTTACTCGTTTGTGGAAGGCTTCGGTTTGCAAACCTGCTTCTTCCAGAAAAGCACTTAGCTGCGAAAGATTATACTTTTTACCGGCCAATTCGGAAAAATAGCGGAGGTTCTCCAAACCGGTAAGGGTAGGATAAAGCATCAAATTTTCGGGAATATAGGCAATGAATTTTTTGGTTTGGATGAGGTTTTCTTGCACATCCAACCCATTGATGAACACTTTGCCTGAGGTAGGAGCAATAAACCCTAAAAACAGGTTGATGGTGGTCGTTTTGCCTGCGCCATTGGCACCTAATAGGCAATAAATATCGCCGGGATTGACGGTAAGATCAAGCGGATGAAGTGCGGTGAAGAAGCCGTATTGTTTTGTCAGATTTTGAGCAGAAAGCATACGCTAAATGGGGATAGTTGAAAACAAGCTTTAAAATTGCGGAAATTGTGCAAAGTCTTGGGTGGTAATGGGTTTTTGGCTGATGAATTTATCTTTGAAATAGGCTTCCCAACGGCGCTGAAAATCAGCTACTTGGGCTTGAAATAGCAAATAGGTTTGGGTGTCGGTGCCTGCCAGTTGGTTGAGGTATTGCTGAAAAACGATGGCTGGCGAACTCCATTGCAGGCGGTTGGCAAATTGTCGTTGCTGGTTTATTTTTTGCTGAAAACTGCTGTCCAACTTTGCCTGTTGCTGTATTTTATATTCGCGCAAAGCAATGGTTTCTACAAATCGCTCACGCCAAGTTTTGGGCGAACCTTCGGCGGGTTGCTTGAATTGAGGGTTTTTAGCGTAAAAATTTGCCACAATGGTTTGCTCTTGTTGTTCTAATTGTTGGTCGATGGCTCGGTTGGCATTGACATACACCACACGCGAAGGTACGGGATAAAGCGTAAAGGCCATCAGATTGACCGTGCCAGGGGCAATAATTGCAAAGAAAATCCATAAGCTAAGCAACGCAGCCGCATTGAAAGCCGAACTGCGCTGCCATAGGTTGACTATAAAAGCAGCTGAAAACCAAAACAAAGTATATAGCAACGTACTGATTATCAGGTAAACAAAAGAAAGGCTGAAGGGAGAAATGGCAAAACTAAGCAGTACAGCCGCCAAAATGATCGTCGCCAAGAGGCTGAGCAACAAATAGCGGAACAGTATTTTCTGGAACAACCACTTGGTTAGTTGTACAGGCATAGCCATCACCAACCGCAAAGTGCCCTGTTCGCGCTCAGCAGAAAAAACATCGTAGCCCAACGAAATGATGAGCAGGGGAAGCAAAAAGACCAACACAAAGGCCAAATCGAACTCGCCTAAAGCAGTATTGAAAGGGTTTTCAAAGTTTTCGTTGTCTTGGGCGGCATTCTCTGCAAAGAACGACACTTTGGAGTAGAAAGGAAAAATATCGCTTTGGCCGGTGCTGAGTAGTCCCATTGGTTTGGGAGGAAGCACAGCATATTTTCCGGCACCTCTTACAGCGCCCAATACCAAGGGGTTGGTGGGATCTTTATACCACTCTTTAGGCACTTGGCGCAGTCCTTTTTCGATGCTGTCTAACCGTTGTTTGTTTTCGGCATACCAAGTGTTTTCTGTTTGTTTGACTTTTTGCAAGATGATTTGCTGTTTCTGCACTCGTTTTGAGCCGTTGTAGGCTGCAAAATAGGCCGAACCCAGCAGCAAAACAGCCAACACAATGACTAACCGGTTGCGAAACAGATTGAGCCATTCAAACCAAAGCATTACAAGTAGGGTGCGCATATTTTCTTGAAGAAATCTTGGTTAATCGTTAAATACTTACACGTCGGGCAGCCCACCACAGCAAGCCCAAAGAAGCCAAGCACCAACCGCATAGTCCTGTCAGGGTTGCGCTCATCTCGGGCAAGGTTTTTTGCAAAGTGCGGGGGTGATATTCAAAAGCCACTGTTTTTTTGAAAAAGTCTTTGTCTTGCGGCTTGTATTCCCAGTCGTTGTAGCGGGCATTGTCTTTGATGTCATAATTCAACTGCCTGACCAATGCAATGCGGAATTTTTCGGCTTGTTGGGCAAAGTCGTAGTGGGTTTGCAAATCGGTGTGAGCCAATTGCATAGCCGTAGTCTTCATCAAGATAGTGGGCGAAAGCATTGCGAGGTAATAATGCACTTTTAACTGCGACAAATAGGTGTTGTGGAGGTTTTGTAGCGACTTGGCATATACCACTGTTTCGTGTTCTTCGCCAGCTTGCATTACAAGACCGGCATAGTTGAAGGGTAGTTTATGCACACTATCTACCCGGTTGGCTTTTAAAACACTATCCTGAAAAAGTTTGGCTTTCGCCGAGAAAGGGTCGTGTCCGTCGATGCCTTTTTCTAAATCTTGTTTAAGTTTGGCTTGGTATTCAAGCACCGAAGAGGCCGGATAAATGGCTTTTGAAAAGTTTACAGCCAGTTTGGGGACAAACAAAGTAGCCATCATCCAAAATCCTAACAGGCTAAGCAAGGCTACGTTGCTGCTGGGCGACCACCTCGAAACAACTACGATAAGGTGTATGAAAGAACCCAAATACAGTAAAAGACCAATCAAAAACCAAGCATATCGGTAGAAATCGTCGGCACGGAAAGGCATTTGTAGCAAAAACAACAACCCCAACAAAGCCGCCGGCAGGATGAGCAGTAGCAATACAGTCCATAAATAAAGGGCTTTCCCGGCCACCAATTGCCAAGGGCTCACGCCTTGACTAAAGACTAAAGAGAGGGTTTTTTGCTCTTTTTCTCCCACATATACCTGATAGCCTACAATGATCAGCAAAAGCGGCATCAGATAAACCAACACAAAGGCCGGGGTTAGTTCGACAAAACGCGCCATATCATTTTGCTCGGCTATTTGCTTGTATTGCGACAAGTTTTGCTTGTGTGCTTCCAAGAAAATAGACACGCCCAAATATTTATCTAAGCCATTTTCAACAACAGAAAGCGCCGAAATAGGCTTGAATGCAAAAGTGCCATAATGTGCTGCGCTATGGGGGTTTTTAGCGGTTTGTTGCTCCCATTGCGTGCGCGCCAACCGCTGGGCATCGTCAAACTCGCGGGCTTTTTTTTGGTAATGAAACAGGCTGACCACCGACGAAAAAATCAGTAAGACATATAAGATACCGGCAATAGTCCAGAAGATTTTATTTCTGAAGCCTTCTTTGAGAGATTTGCGTGCAATTTGCAGGATAAGATGTGCCATAGTGTTGCAAATATAAGGCTTATTTCAATTTATGCAACAATGTTGCATAAATTATTCCCTACCCAAATTTTTCAATTATTTCAATAATTTTGTTAAACTTCATTCATAGCAGGTGGTCTAAACAACAACTAATGTTTAAATTTTAAATTCTATGCTACATTTATTTTTCTTCCGAAGCTTTGGGTATTTGAAATGGCTATGTTTGGTTTTGCGCTTTTTATTCTTGGAGCCGGTTTTTTAAAAAAAATCA
>DMHB01000130.1 GCA_003449595.1 Microscillaceae bacterium
AAAATCCATTTTCTATCGAGACACTGCTATTAATTGATCCATTTTTAGGGATTAATAATACACCTGTTCTTAGCGTGCCACCTGTCGATATTGCTTGCCGCCGGCAGCGCTTTACACACAATGCAGGGGCTTTTGATGTAGATGGCGACAGTCTTTCTTATAGGATGACAACACCCAAAAGAAGCCCTACACAAAATGTAATTGGCTACATCGATCCTATTTTTGTACAGCCCATAGGCGCTGCCGAAAATGGGGGGGCTGCCCAGTTTGGCATCAATCCTATTACAGGAGTATTATTTTGGGATGCTCCCAATGCCACCGGTGAATATAACATTGCTTTTATTGTCGAAGAATGGAGGCGTGGCGTTCGGATTGGCTTTGTGGTGCGCGATATGCAAATTAGGGTAGTTGACTGTAATAACAACCGGCCTACGATGGTTACACCGCCTCCTATTTGTGTGGAGGCTGGTACACTGTTGACGCAAGTACTCAGTGCTACCGATCCCGACAACAATAGGATTACCATTTCGGCAGCAGGTGGCCCATTCAATACTTTTTTTGCCAACAGGGCTACTTTTGTACCTTTTGCACCTCAGCCGCAGCTGCCACCGGCCAGTGGAACTTTTAACTGGCAAACTGCCTGCGAACACGTCAGGACACAACCATACCAAGTAGTTTTGCGCGCTACCGACAGCCCGCCCCCGCCTCAAACTTCAGCATTGGTAAACGTTACCACGTGGCAAATTACAGTATTAGGACCGCGTCCAACCGGGCTTACTGCCACACCGGGTGCGCGTAGCATTGTGCTCAACTGGAATGCTTATACTTGTGCCAATGCTACCGAAATTGTGATTTGGAGACGGGAAGGATGCTCTACGTGGTCGCCGGGTGCTTGCGAAGGAGGCGTACCCGGCTATACGGGCTACGTGCCCATTGCCCGCGTGCCTGTTTCGCAAACAAGCTTTGTCGATAATGACGGGGGGCGGGGCTTGCGCCGAGGGCTGAGTTATAGCTACCGCATCACGGCCAATTTTGCTCCTCCGGCGGGCGGCACCAGCTTTGCTTCCAACGAAGCTTGCAACAATGTGGCCATCGATGTCCCATTAATCACACAAGTAAGTGTAACCAATACCGACCCAGCCAATGGCCAAGTAGCGCTTAAATGGACAAGGGCATTTCAAATAAATCCGGTAAGTTTTCCTCCGCCTTATCGATACCGCATCTTCAGGGCTTCAGGACAAAATCCTGCCGGAAATAGTTTTGTACAGATTGGATCAATCACCAGTGCTGCTGATACCATTACCTTTGCTGATGCCGGACTCAATACCCGTGATTTGAGTTATGCCTATCGAATCGCTTTAGATTATGGGCCTTCGAGTTTGTTTAAAGACTCTTCAGATGTGGCTTCTACGGTGCGGCTTACAGTAGCGGCTTTTGGCAATGGGCTGCGGCTTACTTGGAATTATAATGTCCCTTGGTCGAATGCCAACCAACAACATATTGTGTATCGCAATGTGAATGGTACTTTTCAACGCATAGGCGAAGCAACTGTCGGCGCTACCGGAACGCCTACTTTTGTGGACAATGGCACTTTTCAAAACATTCGGCTCATTCCGGGGCAAACTTATTGCTATTATGTTCAAACGGTTGGATCTTATTTTAATCCGCTGGTGCTTTCGCCCTTGCTCAATAATTCGCAGCAAGCTTGTGGTGTGCCTCGCGACGATACGCCGCCATGTCCGCCAACCATTGCTTTAGATGCCGCCGATTGTAGAACTTTCGACCCTTCTTTACCACTTCAAAACAACCTTACTTGGCGCAATGCCCCTGCCAGCGCGCAATGCGACACCGACATTACAGCCTATCGATTGTATTTTAGTCCGACCGACCCGGGCGAATTGAATCTGTTGACTCAAACCACCAGTTTGGCTTTCTTACACCAAAATCTTAACTCCTTGGCGGGATGTTACCAAGTTACAGCAGTCGATTTTGCCAACAATGAAAGCGAATTGAGCAATAAAGTTTGTCAGGACAATTGTATCAAATACGATTTGCCCAACGTGTTGACACCTAACGGAGATGGAAGCAACGACTTTTTTAGGCCATTTCCTGATTATCGATTTGTAAGAAGCGTGCAGTTTGATGTGTTCAACCGATGGGGCGGTAAGGTGTTTAGTACCAACAAAGTTGAAATCGATTGGGATGGAAAAGGTGGTGGCGGCCCTTTAGAAGCTGGGACTTATTTTTATTCGGCACAAGTGGACTTTATTACGGTTCGACCCAAAGAGTCGAAGAAGGTGATTCAAGGTTGGATTCAAATTATTCGATAATTTTTTTGTAATTTTTGTAATAAACTTGTCAACCAGCAGTACTTAGACGTATAAATGATGTATCACCTTATTTAGCTCAAAATATGAAAAAGCCCCTCACTTCCTCGTTCATTGCAATGCCTGTATTGTTGGTAGCTATAGGCATTTCAATTCTTGCTTTCCGAAGCGCCTACAACAACCAACTCAAACAAACTGCGGATGTGTTGACTACTAATCAAAAAGAAATCAACACCAAAGTACCTCTCAAAAAGTATTTGTCTGAAAAAGGCAAGCAAATGTTAGATAACGAACTGATGAGTCCTTTGGCCAAACGATTGAAAATAAACGCCAAGGCAACAATGATGAGTCGTTGCCCTTCAGGTCTGCGCCATCACGTTGAGGTTGCACCTATCGCCAACAGCCCTTATTTTCAAGGTATTGTGATCAATTATGTAGGCTGCGCACCACACAATGTTTGCAGTTTTCGAGTAACCGAAGCAGAAGACAAGTTAGATGTGTTGGATGTAAAACAAGAAAAATATGTTTCGGCGCAAGAATGGCTCACAAGCAATGAGGAAAGTTTGGCTGCGGGCAACTTCTGATTTATCCGTTTTGATTTTTCAAAGGCTTCGTAATTCACAACATTACGAAGCCTTATTTTTTTAGAATTGATATTGGCAAGGGGGCAATATAGCCATTCCAAAGTGCTTTATTGTTTGTGCAAAGTGCTTGCAAATGTTCAGTGGAAATAACAAAATTGCGCATCCAAATACGATTTCCATCCTCTTGCGTTTGATAGACTTCTAAAGTAACTTCAGAAAAATCAAGTGGACAACCCGGGACAATGGCAAACCAGATACCGGCCTTCATAAACTTAAATTTATAGGCATAAAAATCAAACGCATATTCTGAACGTCCATAGTAAGGATACAGCCGCACAGGGTAGTACGTTTCCTTTTTCCAAAGAAGTTTCATAGGATACGCTTTAGCCTGCGTAGTATCCATATCTTCCAAGTC
>DMHB01000308.1 GCA_003449595.1 Microscillaceae bacterium
GCCAATCACTACAAGCGCGCCGCCTCAGCTTTTGAACAAGCTGCGAGCCTTTCGCCCAACAATGTTGAAATTTTACGAGGACTGCTCAATACCTATGCGCGGTGGTGGCGGCAAACACGCAGGCGAGAACCCGCCGAAAAAGCCAAGCAATATGCCGAATGGCTAATCCAACTACAGCCTAATCTCCAGGAACCTTACGAGGTGTTGGCAGAATTAGAAAAACCCACACCTACAAAACCGTGGTTCGGCAACACAAAAAACCCATTCTTCAAAGTAAAAAGTAAAAATGACTACTTTCCTATCGTTTTTGCCTGTTTATTGGGTATTTACTTGACCTTTATTTTGTTCACTTCAATTACAAATACCTCTTTATTAACTAAAAACAAGCAAAATGTAAGCAATACAACCCAACCGGATAAAAATGTAGGATTTTCGATAGCCGGTGTCCCCAACCGCTTGGTGTACGAACGACGAGAGGTATTTACTTACCACACGCCCAACGAACTAACAGCCTGGATAACCTCTGTAACTCCAGCAAAAAATACACTCAATGAAGTAGAATATACTTGTCGGCTGTATCAAATTGGCTTTTCTCCTGAACGACTGCTGAAAACAATCCAAGTGGGTATTTTTGGGTTTGCCGATGTAGGGAATGAACACCCGCTTATAGCCCGCATCTATGGCGATTTGCTTATTAGTACCAACCCTTTTCAAGTGCGCAGTGCTGTTTCGGGCGACTTGCTTTGGCAGAAAGATAGCCTGAGCTTGTTTTTGAAAATCAAACCTGACGACAAAATCACCCAAATCAGTCATCATAAGCTTCAGGGGTGGTTACAGGTAAAAACCAAAAACAATTCCCTCTACCTTTTTGATCCGGTTGCCCGAAAAGGCTACCTCGCCTTTGAAAAAAGCCCCTTGATTACCCAAGAATCTTGGTTTTTCTACACCCAGCAATCTACCGAAAAAGGTTTATTTTTAGTAAAGCAACAAATACCTACCAACGAAGCACCCGTTCCTACCAATCGTTCTAAATCGGTATATACCAATTTTGTGCGCGGGCGTGAAGATTTGGAAGCCTTGGCTATGCCTACTGAAATATTGATGCAAACAGGCTTTTTATTTGTGAAACCACTGAATTTGTATAACAATGATGAAGGAATCTTGGTCTTGCACCATTCCAAAACGTCAAAAGGCTTTTTTCCTCGGTATTCGCCCGAAATTTCTTGGATAGACCGCACCGGAAAAATTGTGTGGAGCAAAAATGTGTGGTGGTGGGCTACTGGCCGAAAACTTTTCCAAAATCCTCCTTTTCAATATTTGCAAGTCGAAAAAGCAGGCTCGACCCTATACATCAACTTGGTTTGCTCAGTTGACTACAATAACCAAAAAGATTTTATACAGATTTCCGCGCTTGATTTGAGCACACAAGTCTTGCGGGTACTGAACCGCCCCTGATTTGTAAAGCCTTAGGTTGTGGACTCTTGCAACCCTATTGAAATAACAAAGCCGCTTTCAGTAAAAAAGCGGCTTTGTTTTGATTTGAAGACTTAGTTCGAGAAACAAATTAACTTGCTCAAACCACCAAAAACTGATCCGCCCAATCGGTGGGCAAAGGGCTTTTACGCTTACGCAAACGCGCATTTTCTCGTCGCAATCGTTGCACCTGAAGTTCCAGCCCTGCCATTTGTTGCAAAAAATAAGTGCGCATTTCTTGCATTTCGGTCTGCATTTGCTTCATTTCTTGCTTCAGGAAACCAAACTGATTGGCTTTGCGCTGAAGCGAATCGACGTGCCAGATCTTTTCGTTTTGCAATGTGTTCATACTCTTTTGATTTTTTGAATTGAAGTGTTTAGTGGCGCTAAGTTAGCTTTTTGGAGGCAAGATTGCAACTACACAGTGCAGCAAAACCTTGACGAATACAGCCGATTTTTAGCCCCAATTATGGCTAATTTTAGCCCGAACAAATTATCTTTGAAGTCCTATTTGCGGTATAACTACTTAACATCTTCATTATATGGAACTATATGAATCTGTCCCTTCCTTAGATTTGGAAGATTTCACTTCGGGTGATGCCCAAAAAAAGCAAAAGTTTGTCGAAACCTTAGGGCAAGCTTTTCAAGAAATTGGTTTCATCGCTGTTAAAAACCACGGGCTTTCCGACGCGCAGCAAACCAAACTCTATGACACTATCCAGCAGTTTTTTAGATTGGATGATGCTACCAAACAAAAATATGAAATCCCTGGCTTAGCCGGACAAAGAGGCTATGTGGGCAAAGGAAAAGAACACGCCAAAGACAGCAATGTAGGCGATTTGAAAGAATTTTACCACATCGGCCAAGAAATAGCTGCCAACGACCCCGACCCCATCCGCCAAGAATACCCCGACAATGTGTTTCCGGCAGAACTCGCTGATTTTAAACAAGTTACTTTGGAAGCTTACCGCGCTTTAGAAGCCGCCGGGGTGCAGCTTTTGCGTGCCATTGCCTTGTATTTGGGCTTAGAGGAAAATTATTTCGATGCCAAGGTGCGAAACGGCAACAGCATCTTGCGTCCCATTCACTACTTCCCTATCGACAACCCCGACGCAGTACCCGATGGCGCTGTGCGTGCGGCAGCTCACGGCGACATCAACCTGATTACTTTGCTGATGGGAGCCAGTGCCGACGGGCTTGAATTGCTGCGCCGCGATGGCAAATGGATTCCGGTAACGGCACTTCCCAACCAAATTGTGGTCAATGTGGGCGATATGTTAGACCGACTGACCAACCACAAGCTCAAATCGACGATACACCGCGTAGTCAATCCACCGCGTGAAAAGATGAATACTTCTCGTTTTTCGATTCCATTTTTTATGCACCCACGCTCCGAAATGGATTTGACCTCTTTGGCCACCTGCATCGATGCCGAAAACCCCAAACAGTACAGCGATATGACTGCGGGCGAATTTCTGAACGAGCGATTAGCCGAAATTGGGCTGAAAAAATAGATTTTTCCTTTACCTTTGAAGCGTTTGGCCGATAAACAGCCGAACGCTTTTTTTGAATTACCTCTATGCAGCGGCTTTTGTATGGTGTTTTTCTGCGCGATGTAGCTTGGTTAGCCATTACGGCTTTTGGAGGCCCACAAGTACACTTGGCTTTGTTTTTGGACTTGCTGGTGGATCGCCGACGGTACATCACCGAGCAGGAATTTATGGAGCTTCAAGCCCTTTGCAACATTTTGCCGGGTCCCAGCTCATCTCAAACCATTGTGGCCATTGGTTTTAAAATCGGCGGGCCGCGGTTAGCTTACCTTACTTTGTTGGTTTGGTGTTTGCCCGGGGTTTTGTTGATGACTTTATTTGGGCTTTTGATCTACTATGTGCAAACGCAAAACATTTCACTTTACTTCTTAAAATATGTACAACCCGTAGCCGTCGGGCTGGTTTGTTTTGCTGCTTACAAGATGGTCAATTTGGTTTTGCATACCAAAACAGGATTTATCTTAGCTACCCTGACCACCATTTTGTCTTATTACATCCGCTCGCCTTGGGTTTTTCCCGTTTCTGTGGTGGTTGGTGGCTTCCTTACGGGATTTTTGAAAAGAAGGCAACAGCCGCCCGAAGAAAAACTCCCCCTCAAAATTCGATGGGGAAATTTCACTTTGTTTTGGGGTGTATTGATCGGTACGGCCATTTTAGGTGGGCTGACTAAGTTTTTATTCATTCGATTGTTTGAGAATTTCTACAGAAATGGCAGTTTTATATTTGGCGGTGGGCAGGTGCTGATACCGGTTTTATTTACCGAGTTTGTAGAATTTAAACATTATTTGACGAAAGACGAATTTTTATCTGGTTTTGGTTTGGCGCAGGTAGTGCCCGGGCCGGTGTTCTCTTTTGTAGCTTTCATCGGCACGCTAACAATGCGCGAATATGGCATAGGGTGGCAACTCGTTGGGGCTTTGGTGGCCAGTGCGGGCATATTTCTACCCGGTACTTTTATGATTTTCTTCGTGATTCGCTTTTGGGAACAACTCAAGTCATACCGATTTGTACGCGCCTCACTCGAAGGCATTCAAGCAGCCAGTACTGGACTAGTAGTGGCGGCTGCCATCGTGCTTTTAGAGCCTCAGGGAATGAGCCTCGTCAATGTTGTAATCGTGGTATTGAGTTTTTTAATCTTCTGGTTTACCAAAATTCCTCCGCCGGTCTTGATTATTTTAGCTTTGGCAGCAGGCTTTATTTTTTGAATATCAGCCTCGTTGCTTCAAAGCGGGCATAGCCACTACGGCCAATACAAACAAAGCTGTAATCAGTTTCAACCAGTTGGGGTCGATGCCCAAAGCCAAAGTGATGGCTAAAATTTCTCTGAAAACAATCGTGCCCAGCACAATCGCCAACAAACGCCACTGAATTTTGGTCCAACCCAAGGCTTTGCCTAAAGCCTCGCCAATAATAACTGACCCCAACCCCACGATAACAATCCCAATACCCATATTGATGTCGGCAAAACGCTGGTATTGCACCACCAAAAAACCACTCAAAGCGACCAAAGCATTAGAAATGGCCAATCCTGTAATACGCATACCGTCTGTGTTGACCCCATTGGCGGCTATCATCGTAGGTGAGTTGCCGGTGGCTC
>DMHB01000395.1:0-5490 GCA_003449595.1 Microscillaceae bacterium
ATTTTGGCGATTATGTAGTGATTGGAAAAGACACTTTTGCCAGCGATACCTTGGCCTATGGACAATCTATCGGTATTTCAATTAGCTACTTAGGGGTGCTATTAGGGCAGGAAGGTAAATTAAGGCGTATTTATTTATACCAGCCCAATATTCTACTAAAAAAAACGGCCAAAGGGGAGAGGAACTGGAATATTGAAATCAAAAAACCTGACAAAAAAGAAAAGAAAAAGCCTTCCAAACCCCAGCGCTTTACTATTCAGCAAATTCAAATCATTGATGGCCAATTCAAATACCAAGACGATAGTTTGCGTTTGAACTTGGTGCTGAAAGGGTTTAACTATAATTTGCAAGCAAATCTGGAAAATGAGGTGTCTAATTTGGATACAAAGCTGACTATCAAACAGATAAGCTATCAGTCGGGGCAACAAAAATGGTTAGAAAAGCAATTACTTGAGGTGCAAGCCCTGCTTAAAATTGATAGAACACGTAGAGAACTAAAAATCATTACCAATACCTTTAAAATCAATAGGTTTGTTTTTGCCCTTTCGGGAGGCATACAACAACAAGACAGCCTTTCGTGGATGGTTAATGTGCAATTCGCTTCCAAGGGCAATCAGTTTAAAAATTTTATCTCTTTATTCCCCAATTTATATACGGCCAATTTTGACAAAATTAAAGCCGAAGGGCTGCTTAATTTTGATGGTTTTGTGAAAGGGTTATTCAATCCGCAAAAAGGCATATTCCCTGCATTTAATTTCAACTTAAAAATATCTGATGGCATGTTTCAATACCCTGAGCTGCCCAAAACGGTTAACAACATCAATCTACACGCGATGTTGAACAACAAAGGAGGTAACTTGCAGGAAACCGTATTGAACATTAAAAAAATGCACTTAGATGTAGGAGATAGTCCTATTGATTTGAGCCTGCAAACCGAAGGTATTTTACCGGTTAGGATAGCTGCCAAATCCTATGCAAAGTTAAACTTAGAGGATCTGAGCAATGCAATCCCTTTTCAGAACCTATCTATGGGGGGGACTTTATTTTGGGATGCTGAAAGCAAAGGCACTTATTTACCCGGCACACAAGCGCCTGATATACAAGCCACTATAGTTGTAAAAAATGCTAATTGGGGGACACCCAATAACCCACTACTGCTCCAAAAAATTTTCGCTGATTTAGAAGTTAAAAATCAAGCTGTTGCGCCTGAAAACTTTTCTTTTTTACTTCGTAAGCTTGTTTTTTATACCTCAACTACCGACTCTGTTTCCATCCAAGCCAAGGGCCGCCAGTTCTTTGATATGGATTGGCAATGGAATATGGTGGGTAGTATAGGACTTGACGAAATCGGAAAAGCAAATATTTGGGACAGTGTAAAGACTTCAGGGAAGGTATCTGTAAACTTTTCAGGAATTCAAAATGCACAAAATTGGGGTATTTTTGGCTCTTTGGTTTTAGATGCCATTCAGGTGCAAGCAGCTACCGGCGAAGTATATAAAATACCGAAGGCAAGTATTAGTTTGAAGGATAAATCACTTCAGTGCACTGATTTTCCTGTCTTTTTCCAAGAGAACCAGCTTCAAATCAGGGCAGACTTTAGCCAGTATTGGGTGCAACAATGGACTAATTTGAGAGGGAAGATAGGGGTGCAAATCGTGTCGTTGGAAGTGAAAGATTTGTTAAGCCCCAATCGCAAAAGCGCCTTAGATATGTTAGGAAAAGAAGCTTCAACAAGAATCCGAAATTGTACAATACCGATCCAATTTTCTGATAAGGGGGCTTTTATTTCGGCATTTGCCTTTGAATTAGGTAGCTTCAAAGTTGAAGCGCAAGGGAATATACAACCCGATTCGCAGATTGATATGCAAATGAAGCTAAATACCGCAACAGAAGCTTTGCCCCGCACCACCTTGATGGCTTTAAACGCCAATGCTGACAAAAGCTTGTTGGGTGCTTCACAAGTACAAATTGATATTCAGGCTACCGGTGATATTCGGAAGCCTAAGATAAAACGCAGTATTTATGCGTTACCCGATTAGCTATGAAGTACTATTTTTTGAGTGATGCACTTGAATTTCCTGACTTAGAACATGCCGATAGCGATGGTTTGTTAGCCATAGGAGGCGATTTAAAACCAGAGCGAATCTTATTGGCCTACACCTCGGGTATTTTCCCTTGGTATAACGAAGATCAGCCTATCTTGTGGTGGTCTCCTAATCCCCGTTTTGTACTATTTCCTGAGAAGATAAAAGTATCGAAAAGTATGCGGCAAGTGCTCCGCAAAGGCATTTTTAAGGTAACTTTTGATACTGATTTTGAAGGGGTAATTACGGCTTGCCAACAAGTAAAAAGGGAAGGTCAACAAGGCACTTGGATAACACAAGAGATGCTGCAAGCTTACCTGCGATTGCATCATTTGGGCTGGGCACATTCGGTCGAAGTTTGGCACCAAGGGGAGCTTTGCGGTGGATTATATGGTCTTTCTATTGGGAAATGCTTTTTTGGTGAGTCTATGTTTAGCAGGCAAAGCAATGCTTCGAAAGCAGGCTTTGTTACGTTGGTCAATGAATTGCAAAAAGCTGATTTTCAACTAATTGATTGTCAGGTTCACACCGAACATTTAGAAAGCCTTGGTGCCGAACTAATTCCTCGTAAACAGTTTTTGCAACATTTAGCCAGCTCAGTCAATACAACTACACCGACCGATTTTCGATTATTCAAGACAAATTTT
The DNA here is from genome assembly GCA_003449595.1 of Microscillaceae bacterium. Classification (GTDB taxonomy): domain Bacteria; phylum Bacteroidota; class Bacteroidia; order Cytophagales; family Microscillaceae; genus UBA8158. Next base: position 2,732 of record DMHB01000395.1, read on the forward strand.
TTCAACGGAAACTCCCTGGGCAAATAGACTGCATTCGATCATAGTTGCTTTGAAGCCTGTTTTTCATGTGTTGAACTTCAAAGTATATGCAGTCTCCTTATCATTTACCCAATTCAGATGAATTATTCTCGAAACCCATCAATAACCCTTTAGGGGATGGGAATACAGAAGAAATGCCAAAAAAATGGGTGGTTCGTTTCGTCGAAACTACCCAAGCCTACGAAAAATGGCTTCAAGAAGCAAGGCTTCAAGTAAACCATTGGCAACAACCTACCTACGAAGAGCAGCCTACTCCACTGCAAAAAATCGAGCAATTGGAATCCATTTTCCAACGTAGTTTGTTCAATTTCAAGCATTTAACCCAAACCATCAAAGACCTGTTGCTCGAAGAGCAAGTCATCACAGTGCATACATTGATGAATTTGTTAGACAAAATGAACGAAGAGTAAACATTTCATCGAAAAATAAAAGCCAAAATTTGGCTACTTTCAGGATTGGATTAATTTTGAACAATGAAAAATATAGTCCTATCCTTTTTTAGCTGTTTACTCTCGTTTTATTTCATTTCACCTTCTTTTGCACAAGCCGATTTGTTACGTTCGGGGCCTATGGTGGGTTATTCCGAAATGCGTGAAGTGATGCTTTGGGTGCAAACCAAAACTTCAGCCAGAGTAAAAATAGCTTATTTTGACCAAGCCATTCCTTCTGCCAAATTATACACCAAAGAAATCTTAACAGATGCCGATAAGGCTTTCGCGACTCATTTAGTGGCCACTGTAGAGCCCGGCATCCGTTATCAGTACGAGTTATATATCAACGACCAATTGGTCAATTTCAACTACCCGCTTACTTTCCAGAGTCAGGCATTATGGCATTGGCGCACCGATCCGCCCAATTTTAAATTTGCCTTCGGGAGTTGCGCTTATACCAACGAAGACCCTTACGACCGTCCTGGCAAACCTTATGGAGGAGAATATGTGATTTATCAATCTATCTTCGACAAGCATCCCGATTTTATGATTTGGGGCGGTGATAATGTGTATCTTAGAGAACCTGACTGGAACACAAAAACAGGCATTTTACACCGTTATACACATTTCCGTTCTTTACCCGAAGTTCAACCTTTATGGGCTTCTGTTCATCACTATGCTGTTTGGGATGATCACGATTTTGGCCCCAACGATTCAGACAGAGGTTTCTGGATGAAAGAGCAAACCTTTGAAGCGTTTAAATTATTTTGGGCTAACCCCAATTACAACCTTACCGGGCAGGGAGGCATAACCGGTACTTTTTTCTGGAATGATGTGCAGTTTTTTGTATTAGATAACCGTTATTTTCGTTCACCCAACAATTTGAAAGAAGGTGATAAAGAAATGTTTGGCAAAGCACAGTTGCAATGGCTCATAGATGCCTTGACCTATAGCCAAGCCTCTTTCAAAGTAATCGTAACCGGCGGGCAGTTATTCAATGATGCCCTTGTATATGAAAACTATATCAACCACCACGCCGAAGAACGCGAAATATTCCTAAATGCACTTCGCAAAGCAAACATCCAGGGAGTTGTGGTCTTGAGCGGCGACCGTCATCATACTGAAATGACCAAGTTTACGGATAATATGCCTTATCCTTTTTATGAAATTACGATTTCTCCCTTGACATCAGGCTCTGCCGGCGATCGAGCTGCTTCTGAGCCAAATAACTATAGAATACCTGGTACTTATTTTGGTGAGCGGAACTTCTCAATTATAGAGGTTACCGGAGAGCTGAAAAACAGGAAAATGACAATAACTGTGTTCGATAACAAGGGTGTAGAAGTATGGAAGCAAGAAATTTTAGCGCAAGAGCTAAAATAAAGCAACAAAAATTTAACGTGGTGGAAAGGTTGGATCTTCGTTTTGGAAAATATTGGCCAACACCTCGAAGCGCTGGGCGTGCTCTTTTTTAAATAAAAAACCGGAATCGTAGGCATCAAATCTAAGCTGGTAACTGTCGGCATCTCTAATTACAGTACGAATATGGGGTCGTTCAGGACTCATATCAACTTCCAAAATATCGCCTTCATAGATTTCAACCCCATTTTTGTCGTAAAGACCGGTGAATTGCTGAACTACCAAATTTTTATTAGGTATGCCTGAGATAGGCAGCATCATACCTGAATAATTCATATGGAAGCCATCCCATATTCTGAATTTGATAACAAAATTACTTACGTTTTGCATTTTTGAGATAAGCCTTGCGGCGATTTTGCTCAAATTTAGTCAAACCTTGAGACATTTTCTGGTGTTTTGTCCGTTGCTTGGCTAAGTTTTTTTGCTCATTACGCATTTGCATTTCAGCCTTTGTCAAGCCGTCGCGTTGTTTTTGTAAGGCAAATTCTTTTTTTTCTTGGTCTTTAGCCCATTTGATAGAAGACTTTAAAGACTGATCTTTGAAACGTTGTGCACAAGCCGGTTGGCAAACGGTCAGTGTCAAGATTAAAAAAAGAGGGAAGGCTAAGGTTTGACTCAGCGAAGTATTAGCATTCATTTAGGCAACAAGGCTATTTTTTTCTTGAAGCCACAATTCGGCTTCTTCTAAAGTATCAAAATTCTTATAAATCACTACTCCTTTTTTATCGATAGCTTTTTCTGTTTCTTGGGCAGATAGTTTGGCAAAGGTGTTGCCGGAAAAAACAGTTGCGATATAAACCAAGCCTGCTTCTACTACCATTGGCAACCATTCTTTGGCTGTCCATTCAGCAGCAAAAGAGTACACACCGG
>DMHB01000395.1:5832-6347 GCA_003449595.1 Microscillaceae bacterium
TACTTTGCGCGTATCGTTGATGTACTTATCGGCATTGGTTTGTTTGAAGGCATCAATAATCAGCATAGCAGCCCTTTTGATATCTTCCAAGTCAGCAAATCCTACCCATTCGGCGTGAAGCCCATTAAATGCTGGTTTGTATGTCAGAAATAGCAATGGTTTCCCGAACGATGTATAAGAGATTTCAGTGTAAAGTTGGGTGTTGTTAGACATAAACAGAGTCATATTTAGCAATTAAAACTGTTTTGAAGGCTACCTCCATAGTTTAGATACTCAAAATAGGGAGAAAAAATTACTACTTGAAAGTTAAATTATCTAAACTATTTAATCTGAAAATAGGGTAGCGTTTGTATGTATTTTCGTAGTGGTTAGAACGTTGATAAATAAAATTTAGTTGTGCTTGTGCATCTTGGGAAAACTTTTCATCTTGCTTCTTCTTATCATCCAAAAGTTGAGCCAATTCAGGATTTTCCTCCAAAATTGTTACTGCTAAATCTTCAAAAATATAAGGCGAA
>DMHB01000010.1 GCA_003449595.1 Microscillaceae bacterium
ACATCATCCACAAAGCGCCTTGAAGCAGCGCTGCAAAATTGAAATGGCCTAGATCTAAGATTGCTTTATCAAATTTGAGAAGCCTGAAAAATATTAATTGTCCTGATTCCATTGCTTGTACTTTAATCCACAAGCGGACAGGTTCTCCCTTAGGTATAAATAGTTTGACAGCTCCATTGTAAAAACTCAAGTCGCGGCTTGAATCAGGTATGTGTATGCCTGAATTTTTTATGACAACACGCCCATCTGCATATTCAACATAAATAGTTAATTTGGATATATTCCCTAATCCTAATAAAAGTTCTTCATTTTGTGTCAATTCTGACTTTATGATCCACCGATACCAAGTAGTTACCCCTAATTTTAAATATTGGGGTTCATATTTTTTACCAAGAGGTAGAAATGGCTGTTTTTTTACAGTTTCTAAATCCATTTGGTTCGATTTGTCTACAAAAGCCCTGATTTGTTTGCCAAAAAATAATCCCAACATTTCCTCTTTGATGATTTGGGGAGCTAAAAGGGTTGTGTCGGCTTGTGCATAAGAAGTTTTCGTTGGAAGTGTAAGCCAAACCAACCACATAACCAACAAGGGATGCGCAGTATTTTTTTGAAGCTGGTGCATATTGTATGAAATTTTGATGAACAATGGATAAATATGCGTATTACAAAGTTAGTGTTTTTGCTTGACCACCAATGGTTTGTTTCTACATTGGTTTTTTAGTACTTTCGTTTTGATAAATTTTTTACTTGATGACCGATATTTACGCCATTTTAAAGCAATATTGGCAGTATGACCACTTTCGGCCTTTGCAAGAAGCCATCATTCAATCGGTGTTGGACGGACACGATACCTTGGCATTGCTGCCCACCGGCGGGGGGAAATCTATTTGCTTTCAGGTATCTGCTTTGGCCAAAGAAGGCGTTTGTTTGGTAGTTTCGCCACTGATTGCGCTAATGAAAGACCAAGTAATGCAACTACAAAAAAGAGGTATTACCGCCAAGGCAGTGTATTCGGGAATGAACCACTATGAGATTGACAAAAACATCGACTTGGCTGTCAGCGGGCAAATTAAGTTTTTATACCTTTCGCCCGAGCGCCTCAAAACCGAAATGATGACTGAGCGGGTCAAGAAAATGAAGGTAGGCTTGTTGGCCATCGACGAGGCGCACTGTATCTCGCAGTGGGGCTATGATTTTAGACCTGCCTACTTAGAAATTGCCACCTTTCGGGAATTGTTGCCGCCGCAAGTACCCCTGATCGCCCTGACGGCCACTGCTACACCTGAGGTAAAGAAAGATATTCAAGAGAAACTCTCATTTAAAGCCAATGCACAAGTATTTCAAAAGAGTTTTGCCCGCCCCAATTTGGCCTATGTGTGCCGAGCAGAGGAAAACAAAGCCGGACAAATGATAGAAATCTTGCAAAAAGTGGGCGGCTCGGCGGTGGTTTATACCCGCAACCGCAAGCGCACCCAAGCGCTGGCTCAAATGCTGCAACAACGAAAAATTAGTGCCGATTTTTACCACGCCGGTCTGCCCTTTGCCGAACGCAATGCCAAACAAGACAACTGGATAAATGATAAAACCCGCGTGATGGTAGCCACCAATGCCTTTGGAATGGGCATCGACAAGCCCGATGTGCGCGTGGTCATCCACTGGGATTTGCCCGATAGCTTAGAAGCCTACTACCAAGAAGCCGGTCGAGCCGGAAGGGATGAAAAAAAAGCCTTTGCTGTGGCGCTGTATCAACCTACCGATTTGCACGAAATGAAGGCCAAAGTAGAAGCGGCTTACCCGCCTTTGGCAGAGTTACAGCGGGTTTATCAGGCTTTGGCTAATTTCTTTCAAGTACCGGTAGCAGGAGGCCAATGGCAAAGTTATGATTTCGACATTGCGCAATTTCAGCAGACGTATCAGTTGCATCCCCTGAGCAGCTATTATGCCCTCAAACGCTTGGAAGAATGTGGGTTGATTGCCTTCAACGAGGCTTTTTACAAACCCTCGCAGCTTATCAGTTTGCTTGCTTACCGCGATTTGTATGAGTATAAACTTAAAAATCGTGCCTTAGCACCCCTCATCGATGCTATTTTGCGGGCTTATGGCAGCGAAGTGTTTGGCAATTTGGTCGATATACAAGAAAATACACTTGCCCGGGCACTGCAAACCAATCAAACCGAGCTGCGGCAAGGGCTTCAATTGCTGCATCAACACCAAATTTTTCATTATTCGCCACAAAAAGACAAGCCACAGGTATTGTTTACAACTCCTCGCCAAGAGGCACAATCAACTTTTATAGATTATGAGACCTTGATGAAGCGAAAGCAGGCGCAACTGACTAAAATAGACGCTGTAGCGCAATATGCCCATCAGCAGCAGCTTTGCCGCACTGCTATTTTACTGCATTACTTTGGTGAAAACCTGGCTGAACCGTGTGGCGTTTGCGACAATTGTCTTTCTTTGAAGAAAAAAAATGCTTTGCCAACACCTCTCGACACCGCTCTTACACAAAAAGCATTGGCTTATTTGTCCACACAGCCTTGCTCGCCCGAACAGCTTCGACAATATTTGCAATTAGCTGATAAAAACAAAGCGGCTTCGCTTATCCAACACTTATTGGAAACCGGCTTGGCCGAATATACCGACAACGGCAACTTGCAAACTATCTCGTGAGGATTTTATAACAAAGCCTCGGCGAAATGAAGCAGTTTTGCGTAAATAACGAAAATGTTTATATTTCCTCCTTGCATTCCAAAGTCAGGTACTACTTTAGCACAACAATATACACTCACTCCCAAAATTAACTTTATGAAACTCACCGTTAGCTTCATCAAATCTGTCCTCACCATTTATGATGAGTTATTGAAAAATGAAATTTCCTTGGTCTATTTAGGCGACTTCAACCAGCAAATTACCAAGATGTTTACCAATATGGCACAAGAAGAAATGGACAAAAATAACGAGGAAGCCTCCATTCGCCGCAAGGTTTACCACGTAATGGTCGAAACCTTACAAAATATGAGCAAACATTCTGACGAACTGGCCGGGAAAAAATTTGCCGGCAAAGGGCTGTTTATGATCGGCAAAACCGATGAAGCTTATTATGTGATTACTTCCAACAAAATAACCGGTGGGAAAAAAGATAAATTAGAGAAAATGCTCAGCAAAATCAACGCGGCTACTCCCGAAGAACTGAAAGAGATGTATAAAAAGCAAATCAAAGAAGGGATGCTTTCCGAAAAAGGAGGCGCCGGTTTGGGGTTGATTGACATAGCCCGCAAAACCGGGCAACAGCACCATTACCAATTCTTGCCGTATGACGAAAAGAATTATTTTTTTATTCTCAAAGTAGAAATCAACATCAAGAAGCTTTCTAAAAAGGTGCAGGAGATGGTTGTCAAGATAGAATAAACACACTTTTTATGTATCATTTGTTCAAAAACACGCTCTCGTATCTTTTTTTGTGCCTTTTTTCTACCAGCCTCTGCGCACAGCCCACGCAACTAAAGCCTACCCCTTTGGGGGCGGTAGTGGTACTTAGTTTGGTGCAACCTGATGGTAGCCCGGCGGCCTCTGTCGCCTTAAAAGCCGTCGATATTTATCGGGGGAAAGTGTACGCCCAAGGCATCAGCAACACACAAGGAGTAGTAGAACTGCTATTGCCCATCGGCGAAAAATACAAAATAGACTTTGGCGACAAAGCCAGAAACTTGGTTGTAGAAGTACCCAAACAGCCTGATTTGGTGTTGCCCATCACCCTCGCTCTTACCCCCAAACCGGATGGGAAGGGTGTTTTTGTGTTCAGCTATTTACATCATAAATATAAAACACCATTTGTAGGCCAAAAGGTAATACTTGAGCGCCTTAGCAATGGCGAAGTGTTTGAACAACTGACCGACGACCAAGGCAATGCGTATTTTCGAGTGCCCTTCAATGAGCAATACCGCATTTCGACCCTTACTTATTCTTGTTTAGATGAGTTCAAGGCGACCAAGCAGCCCGAAAGCAGCTTGGTCAACGAAGTACTTGAAGCTTACCCCAAAACAGATACTACTTGGTTGGCTTGTTTCAGTCCCGACCCTACTGAATTTGAAAAAGTAATCGGTGAAGAAACAGAACTTTTCCCTAAAATCATCGAAAGAAATCCTCAGTGGAGTAACCCTGCGGTGGTTGTCGATGCCACAGGCAGTATGGGTTCTTACCTACAACTGGTAAAAAAATGGTTCATTATGCAGAACAAAGCCAATTATCCCAACTTGCAAGTGTTTTTCTTTACGGATGCCGACCGGATCGATAATCCTACTGTAATTGGGAAAACCGGCAATATTTACCAGTGTAGCAATTGCTCGGCTGCCTCTTGGGATCAAACTTTGCGCAAAGCCCAGCTGGCCAGTGGCGGTGGTAGCGACGATGAAAACGACGTTGAGGCTGTACTGACAGCCATTAGCAAAATACCGAATGCTGGCGAAATTTTGCTTGTCGCCGATAGCTTCAGCGGGTTTTATGATTTAGAACTGGCCTCACAAATTAACCGTCCTATTCGAATTATTTTTTGCGGCGCTAATTTGGGTATCGAGCCTGAGTACTTAGACCTTGCCCGCCAAACAGGAAGCTCCATCCATACCATAGAGGCCGATTTTACGCAACTCAATAGCTTGCTCGAAGGGCAAAGCATCCGCATAGGAAATTCTACTTTTAGGGTAAGCAACGGAAAATTTGTAGTCGAATAGTAGTCAGCAGCCCTATTTCCGAATTACAGCCCCCAATTCTTGCTCATACGCCTTCATCAGTTTGTCCATTACCTTGTCCACCACTTGGTCGGTCAGGGTTTGGTTTTCATCCTGCAAAACATAACTCAAGGCATAGGCAATTTTTCCTTCTCCCAAGTTTTCACCGGCATACACATCAAACACATTGATAGATTGGATCAGTTTGCGTTCTTTGGCAAAAGTCAATGCTTCGATGGCTTGGAAAGACACCTGCTTGTCGATGACCAACGACAAATCGCGGCGCACTTCGGGAAACTTAGGAATTTCTTGATAGACAAATTTAGCCCGTTGATGAGCCGTGGACAAAAGCGTCCAGTCTATATCGGCATACCAGACCGGTTGCTTTACATCGGCGAACTTCGCCAACGCAGGCTGCAACAAACCAGCCTCGGCCAATAGCTTTTTGTTTTTGTAGTAAGCCAATCCATAGGCCAAATCTGGGTTTTCCGATGGCTTTACTTCGTCGGGGCTAACCGCCAATTTTTTAAATAGCAGCGTTAAAACAGCAGCCAAATCGTGGAAACCCAATGCCTTGTCAGGATTTTGCCAGCTTTCGGCTTGCTGTTGTCCGGTCATAAAAAGCGCCAAATGGTTACGCTCTTCATACCGCTTGTGCGGATGATTTACTTGTTTTTCGGCGTAATAATGATAGGTTTTGCCAAACTCGAACAGTTTGAGATTTTTTTGCTTGCGGTTTTGGTTATAAACGATGGTTTCTAAACCTGAGAAAATCATACTTTGCCGCATCACTTCCAGCTCTTCGCTCAGTTTGTTGAGCATAACCACATTTTGGGCTGTATCGACTGTTGCCAGTTTTTCGGCATATCCCGGTTTGGTGAGCGAGTTGTTGACCATTTCGTTGAACCCACGTGCTGCCAACAACTGCGCGATGAGGTCTTCGACCAGATGCTCGCTTTTGGGTGGGAAGTCGGCAATATAAGTTGTACTGGTCTGGGTTGGCAAAGCAATGTTGTCGAATCCATACAACCGTAGCAAGTCTTCGATGATATCGGCTTCGCGCTGCACATCAACCCGATAAGGCGGCACCAAGGCCGTAAAACCCACATTGGTCTGTTGTGTCAGGGTGATTTCAAGATTGGCCAAAGTTTGGTGGATAAATTCCTTACCCAAATCTTTCCCAATCAAGCGGGATATGTTGGCATAGCTTACCGGCACCTCAAAAGGCTTGACCGGCTGCGGATATACATCGATTAGTTCAGAAGAAATTTCACCACCGGCTATTTCAACCAATAGTTTGGCTGCGCGTTGCAAGGCCAACACCGTACTGTCGGGATTTGTGCCGCGCTCAAAGCGAAACGAGGCGTCGGTTTTCAAGCCGAAACGTTGGGCTGTTTTGCGCACATAAGTCGGATTGAAATAGGCACTTTCCAAGAAAATATGCTTGGTTTGTTCGGTTACTCCCGACTCCAATCCACCAAATACGCCTGCAATACACATCGGTTCGGCATCGTTGCAAATCATCAAATCTTGGCTGTGCAGTTTACGGGTTTGACCATCCAACGTTACAAAAGGCGTTTGGTCAGGTAAAGTCTTGATTACCACCGTATTGCCCTTTATTTTTTCCGCATCGAAGGCGTGCAAAGGTTGCCCTAATTCGTGTAGCACAAAGTTGGTAATATCCACTACATTGTTGATAGGATTTAGCCCAATGCTTCGCAGCCGGTTTTGTAACCATTCGGGCGAAGGCTGCACCTTTACACCGCTGATGCAAATGCCGGAATAGCGCGGACAAGCTTCGGCATTTTCTACTTTTACCGCGATGGGCCATTTTTGCGAATTTTTGGTTTGCGCAAGCTCCAGACCTTCGGGCATACAAAGCGATAAATTCCACAAGGCTTTCAAGTCGCGAGCCACGCCCCAATGCGAAGCGGCATCGGCTCGGTTGGGGGTAAGTCCTATTTCGAATACGTAGTCAGTTTCGATGTTGAGCAAAGTAGCGGCGGGCGTTCCGTTGGGTAGGTCGGTATCGAGCACCATAATGCCCGCGTGCGAAGTGCCAATGCCCAGCTCGTCTTCAGCGCAAATCATTCCTTCAGAAGCTTCTCCTCTAATTTTGGCTTTTTTAATTTCAAAAGGCTCGCCCTCGGTGGGGAAAAGCATCGTGCCAACGGTAGCCACCAGCACCTTTTGCCCGGCAGCCACATTGGGCGCACCACACACAATGGGCAATATGACTCCATTACCTACATCGACAGTTGTTTTGCTTAGTTTGTCGGCGTTGGGGTGCTTTTCGCAAGTAATCACCTCGCCCACGACAACCCCGCGCAATCCCCCACGGATGGTTTCAAAAGTATCGATGTGTTCTACTTCCAGCCCAATTTGGGTAAGTGCTTGTGCGATGGTTTCAGGATTTTGCGTAAGGGGCAAAAAAGTTTTGAGCCAATGGTATGAAATTTTCATAAGGTACAGGGCAGGGATTGAAGTCAAAAAGAAATAGCTACCAAAGCCCAAAATTAGGCAGCTTCGGGCAAAAGAAAAAATAAGCGTTTAGGCAATAGCCAAGTCGATGGCCTGAAGAATTAATTGGCAGGCTTTTTCGATTTCTGCGGGCGTAATGGTCAGCGGTGGCGCGATGCGCATAGCGTTGTCGCAATACAAAAACCAGTCGGTTAGCACACCCAATTGGATGGCGTGGTCGATGATTTTTTTGAGCAAGGGAAAATCTTCAAATGCTACGGCCATCAACAGCCCTTTGTGGCGGATGCCTCGAATAGCAGGGTGCTTCAAATATTGCTTGAATAGGTCGGCTTTGGCTTCGGCTTGTTCTGCTAATTGTTCATCAACGATTACTTGCAAGTTGGCCAAGGCAGCCGCGCAACATACCGGATGACCGCCAAAGGTGGTAATATGCCCCAAAATAGGATTTTCTTTCAGGGCTTCCATCACTTGCCTTGAGGAAATGAAGGCTCCGATGGGCATCCCGCCGCCCATTCCTTTGGCCAGCACAAGTATATCGGGCACCACGCCAAAGTGTTGGAAAGCCCATAGTTGGCCGGTGCGTCCAAACCCTGCTTGAATCTCGTCCAAAATCAACAAAGTGCCTGTTTGGGTGCAGCGCTGTCGCAAGGCTTGGAAATATTCGGCGCAAGCCACTTGCACGCCAGCTTCGCCTTGGATAGTTTCGATCAAAACAGCGGCTGTATGCGAGGTAATTTGCTCCAAATCGCGAAAGCTGCCATACACAATATGCCGCACATCGGGCAACAAGGGACGGTATTTGTTCTTGAATTGCTCTTGTCCGCTTACCGAAAGTGCGCCTTGTGTAGAGCCGTGGTAAGCGTTGAAGCAAGAAACCAATTCGGTGCGGCCTGTAAAGCGTTTGGCCAACTTCATAGCGCCTTCGATGGCTTCGCTGCCAGAGTTGGTAAAATATACATTGTCGAGCGGGCTGGGAAGTTGTTCGATCAAAGCCTTTGCCAGCTCGTTTTGCGGACTTTGCACCAATTCTCCATAGACCATCACGTGCAAATACTTGTCTAACTGCGCTTGGATGGCCTGTAATACACGAGGGTGGCGGTGGCCTATGTTGCTTACGCTGATACCCGAAATCAAATCTATGTAAGCCTTGCCTTGTGGGTCATAGAAATATACGCCTTCGGCGCGGCTTACTTCCAACATCAGAGGCGTTGGGCTGGTTTGCGCCAGGTATTGTAAGAAAAGTGCGCGCTGCGAGGTCATTGGCTAAGTGCTATCCCCAAAAAGGTATTCAAATCTTTGATTTGCCGCAGGTGATGGCGGAAGTGCATTTCGCCCAACTGAAACCACTCGCCGGCGCGGAGCATTCCCCAGGCCAAATGTTGGGTTTTATAAGCACCGCCATCTTGTTGAACCTGCTCGGCCAAGGCTTGGTATTGCGCCAATACACCGGCCAAAGCTTCACGGTATGCCTCACGGGGTTGGGCAACCGGCTCAGGGCCACGCCATCCTTCAGGAATTTCGATTTTGATAGGCGGGAAGCTATTGTGTTGGTAGGCTTTTTCGCCGAACTCATTCTTGCCCCCTTCTGTGCTTCCTTTGCGCTGGGTGAGGCAGTTTTTGACTTGATACAAAAAGAAGCCTGCACTACTCACCAAGTGTTCATATAATTGACCAACCGACCAAGCTTTTTCGCTGGGCTTTAGGTTAAATTGTTCGTCGTTGTATTGTTCCAACGCTCGGGAGTAAAATGCAATGATTTTTGCTAAATCTTGGGTTACTTCGTTTACAGTACGCATATTGAAAAAGTTAAGAAAAAATCAAGAAATAGAAAGCAATGCCGATTCGACTGCTTGTTTGAATTGGATACAGGCGGCGGCAGGCTCGGCAGCACGCATAAAATTTTCGCCAATGAGGAATGCCTGAAAACCGGCTTTCGACAATTGCACAATGCTTTCGGGCTGGCTCAACCCACTTTCCGAAACTTTGATAAACTCGGCAGGGATTTGTTCGGCCAACGCCAGCGAGGTGTCGATAGAAGTATGGAAAGTGTGCAAATTTCGGTTGTTGACCCCCACCAAATCTACAGAAGGATTGAGGTGGCTTTGCAGTTCGGCTTCGTTGTGTACCTCAAGCAGTACTTCCATCCCGAGGCTTTTCACAAATTGCGCCAAGCGTAAAGACACTTGGGGAGTTAGACAGGCAGCAATCAACAGAATGAGGTCGGCGCCCAGTGCCCTTGCTTCGAGGATTTGATATTCGTCCAGCATAAAATCTTTCCGCAATAACGGAGTGTTCACTTTTTGGCGTGCTTGCTCCAGATCTTGATCTTTGCCACCGAAAAACGAAGTATCGGTCAGCACAGAAATCGCTACAGCGCCAGCTTGCGCATACCCTGCTACCACCGTTTGCAGGTCAGCATCGGCGTTGATCCAACCTTTGGAGGGAGATTTTCTTTTGAACTCGGTAATGAACGCCGGAAAAGGGGTATTCAAAATAGATTGGCGCGTAGAAACAGGGGGGAGTTGGTTTTTCGCACGTTGCTCAAGGGCTGAGTATGGGGTAATTTGTTGGCACTGAGCAATATGCAGTTTCTTTTGAGCTACAATTTCTTCGAGTATGGTCATAAAAGGGGGCTAATTGTTTTTTTTCTTTTTCTTCTGTGCTGATTCAGTAATGGCAACAGCATTGGGGTCGAAGCGCATACGACGCAAATAAGTAATTTTTTCGTTAGACACAGGATTAAAATAAGCTCCGTACAACACAAAATAATTGTCTTCAAGATGCACAAAATTATAGACTTGCTCCGAAGTATAAGAATTGGGAAATAAATCTTTGTAGGTCTGCATCACTTCATTTTGCAAAGATTCGGATTGATAAATGAATTTGCTGGTCAAGCCTATGTCATTGAAATAAGTCAACACCAAACTATCGCCTAACGAACCAAGCTGCACATTCGGCCTCAAAGTCATATTTTTAATATTGGAGAACTTGATATAATTATCCCATTTTTTATTGCCATCCTCATCGAATCCTATCAAGGTTGCATAACGAGGGATATAACCATCAAACACTTGTGTAACGCTGCGCTGGTTAGAGTTATTAAAAACTTTATAAGACTCTCCATACCCTTCCACTGACAAAACTACCCCTTGCGGCACATCATACACTTTGTTATGAAAAATCATTTTATTGTATAGTTTATGCTCACGGCCTCTTTTTCGCTTGCGCGAAGCCGCTTCTTTCAGCTGCTCCTGTCGCTTAGGCAAATGGCTGTAAAAATTGACCAAATCTACGAACCTAAAAAACTTAGGCTGCAAAAATTCAGGATTACTTGGACTAAATGCCAAAGAAAAAGCGCCTTGCGGGAAGTTGGAGCAATGATGGGCAAAAGTACCTAATACCAGCTTTTTCTTACTTTCTATCGACTTGATAAGCACATTATTAAAATTATAGTTCTGCAAGCCGGGCACTTCTATTTTTTTCTGTAATCCCAGAATATTCGAATAGGGATAAATACTGGTTTGGCAGTCTTGCCGGTCTTTGATAAAAAAGTAAATATTGTTGCTAATAAAATCCTCCGTAATATTTTGAATACTGATATGTCGGTCATAAAACCCCGGCAAGATTCGGGTAGTCGTTTCGCCATCCATTTTTTGTAAAATAATCGATTTGTATCTGTAAACCCCGCTGATGAATAAATTTTCATCCAACACCTTGAAATCGTTGATGTCTAATACCATACTTAGTTTAAAGTCTTGATAATTCATCACCCCATTCGACAAATCGATCTTCAAGACACTGGCTTTGTTACTGGGCGCTGCTTCCTGCGCCAATACATAGAAGTATCCGTGATAGCTATCAAAGTATTTTTTCAAATCGCCTGAAAAGAAAAAAGGGATTTTATATAAACTCTGCCATCGTACTTGAAACTGGGTGTCTAAGCAGGTAACTAAATAGGAAAATGGTTTTTTGCCATCAGGCTGAATGATGAGAATCCCACTTTTTTCTAAAAAATAAACGGTTGGTTCTCCTTTGCCTTTTAGATTGCTATTGACCAAATATTCTTGGTCTTTTACAAATTGCGCTTGGGCGCTGTATGGTACTGTAAGTACCACACTGAAAAGTGCCAATAAGAAAATTAAAAATTTCATAACTTGTTTGAGAAAGGAATGGAAGCAAAATACTTTCTTTTCTTCAATTGTCAACAGTTTGTCAACAATGAAGGTTCTCAAGCAATATGTAATAAACTGCTAAAACAGCAGGGGATGGTCTTTTCTGTGTGAAGATAGCTAATCCAAACTGGGAACATAACGCATTAGTCGTAAAAACCTAAGAGTCTCTCCATTTACTGGGGTAAAATAATCTCCTTGAAGTACAAATAGGTTTTCTTCGAGACGCTCAAAATGGTAATAGCTGTCTAAATAGAATGAAGTCGGAAACAAAGACTTGTAAGTTTGAAATACTTCTTTATTTACGGTATTGGCTTGGTGAATCAATTTGCTGGTCAAACCAGTTTGGCTAAAGTAGGCCAATACCAAACTATCGCCTAAAGCGCCTATTTGCAATCTTGGATCAACAATATGGTCTTCGGTGGTTGAGATAAGGTTTTCAAAAATTAGATGATTGTCCCAAAGCTTTTTACCCTCAGTGTCAAACCCAAGTAAGGTAACTTAACTTGGCGTGGATATGTTTTTCTTCCGAAATTTGGTGTGTGAATATTAACTACTGTGTTGTTAGTGTTTTCATAAGTTCCTTCCACAGCCAGCACCACCTCATCGGGCTTAAAGTTGTAAAGTTCGGTGCGGAAAGACATTTGTTTGAAGAACTTTTTAGGCTCTTCTCCATAATCCACTTTGCGTGTAAATTTAGCTCTTACTTTGGCTTGGCGCTTTTCGGGGAGGTGCGCATAAATACTGGGCATATCTACAAACCGAAAATAGCGGAATTTCCCCGTGTCATTTATAGTTGGATCGAACACCTTGCTAAATACGCCCAGCCCTGTGCCACTGAGTGATTGAGCAAAAGTACCCACTATCAATTTCTGCTTGCTCTCAAATAATTTTAGTTGAAAGTTGTTAAGAATGTATTGACTGTTGTCGAACAATTTAGGCGTTTTTTGAAAGCCCACTAAATTAGAATATAACACCATATTGTTCTCCAATTTTTGGTGGTTGTAGCTAAAAAAGTAAA
>DMHB01000229.1 GCA_003449595.1 Microscillaceae bacterium
ATTTAGCGATCAAAAATGCCTTGTTTTTGAAAAAAGAAAAAATGGATCAGCGCAACCAAACTCCTAAACCAAGTCATAAAGATGTGGTGTTGCAAGAAATCTCGCAAATTTTAAAACTCAAACAGCTTCCTTTGCATATCGAGTGTTTTGATAACTCTAACATCCAAGGTACGAACCCTGTGGCCTCTATGGTTTGTTTCAAAAAGGGAGTGCCTGCCAAACGTGAATACAGGCATTATAACATTAAAACTGTCATAGGCCCCAATGACTTCGCCTCTATGCACGAAATTGTGTCGCGGCGCTATACCCGTTTACTGAATGAAAACCAGCCATTGCCTGATTTAATCATCATAGATGGCGGCAAGGGGCAATTGAGTGCTGCTTGCGAAGCCTTGCAGCAGGTAGGGGTGTATGGCAAAGTGGCCGTCGTCGGCATAGCCAAAAAGCTGGAAGAAATATATTTCCCCGATGATGAAATTCCGCTTCATATCCACAAAAAATCGCCTGTGTTAAAGCTAATGCAACACATACGCAATGAAGCGCACCGGTTTGCCATTACGTTTCATAGGCAAAAGCGTAGCAAAAATAGCTTGAATAGCTTCTTGGATGAAATTCCCGGTTTTGGAGAAGCAACGGTACAAAAATTACTCACACAGTTTAAATCAGTCAAAAAAATAGAAGAGGCTGATTTTGAAACACTTGCACAAGTGATAGGAAAGGCCAAAGCCAAGCTGCTACAAGAAGCAATTTCCAAAAAAAAGGCTACTGTCAAACAGTAGCCTACTTTATCAATTAAATAACAAGATGGGAGGTTTAAAACTCCCAAAGGTTATGCTCATATTCCATTAAATCGTATTCGATTTTTTGAGACATATACAATACTTTCAAGGCTTGATCAACATTTTGGCTACCGGCATATTCTTCATTGACAATTTCTACAATGCTTTGATCGCGTGGGTTTGAGACCTTAGAAATGCGCGAAGAGAATAAGCGCAACTCAAAAGCATCTGCCAAACTCATGTGTCGTTTGGGGTTTTGCGGATTATACCAGAAAGCACGCACAGCTTCGATGGTACCTCCTTTGGCTTTGTCATCTCCTTTCACCAAAGACTCCTTGTATTTTTTGTCAAAAAAGGCATATAGATCCTTGAATTTGAAACTTGCCAATTGGGTTTCAAAAGGTTGTCCGGTTACCCCGGCAGGGATGATGATGGTTACTGTTTGAATATCCCAGTACATTCTTGAACGGCGGCGGTCGAAAAGTAAATCTTCCTTCATCTCCAACATAAACAAATCTCTTGGTCTTACAGCCACGTTTTCACCAATATCTTCATTGTAATAAGAAAATTTGTCATTAAACTTTTCTAAATCCATCTCTTGAGAAACCCCGTCTGAACGCGGATCGATTGAATAGAAATAAGGCTTTAATTCACCGGCTTGGACTGCATCAATGATCACACGTGTGATTTCATTGTTCATAGCGAAGAAAGGCAAATTTTGTTTTTCTTGAAGATTGATTTTACGCCACACTGTAGTACGATACATAATATCATCTTCGTAAATGGGCTGGCCATATACGACACGCTGCTCTCCCCGAACCGAATTGGGATTATAACCCATCTCTCCGATTTGTGCATAAGCTGCCACAGAAGACACACCTACCAACAGCAGCCACAAGCCACCCATTGATAAATTCTTAATTGCTGTTTTCATAGAGTTTAACACCTTTATTATAAACTAAATTATAAACGTAAAAAAAGAGGAAAGATTTTCAATACAGATTTGTTTGTTTGAAAAAACTTCCCTCCTTTTTAAATATCACAGATTATTTAATAGCAATAGTTACAACAGATTGTTTGATTTTGATGTCTTCAATACCACCTAAAGAACTTGCTCGTTGTACACCTGTAATTTTGAAGGACAAGGCATCTCCTTTACGGACATCAAAGTCTTTGGGAAGATTCATTGAACCAGAACTGTAAGACCTTTCGCCAATACCTGCACCACCCCGTATGTGAGTAACAATTACACCGGTTACGCGATAACTACACTCTTTAGGTAATGCTTTATAAAAGTTTGGTTCAGGTTGAGCCAAAATTTGGAAATTACCCAATGGCACAGGCTTATCAAGAGGAATCTCCTTGTCTCCAGCGCTATTGAACAATGCAACAGTAGGAGGAGGAGTAGGAATTACATCGAATTCTTTCGAACCAATTTTATTGCCACCACTGCTAACGCCCAAGGTTAATTTTCCTAAGTTGGCTGGCACCACTGTAACCTCGCCTTTTTGTGAACCAGGTATAGCACGGCCTTGGCTTACATCAAAAGAGGGGTTATACGAAGCACCTAATGCAGGAACTGAAGTAACCAATGGGTTGGCACAGTTGATATACAAAGGGTTTAAAGTTCCGCTTGAAATCTGCAAAACGCCTTCTACTACAGTGTATTTTCCAGAGGTTTCATACGTTTGATTTTCTCCTTTCTGGTCAACAAAACTAATAACTGCCTTCCAAGGTACTTCAGAACTTCCTTTTACACCGGCAGCAATGGGTATTTTTACTTCACCAACACCATCACGTACTGTAACAGGCCCACCATTGAAAGTCATTGTAGATTTGATGTTACTTGCTGAGGCAGCTAAGAACATTTTCGCTCTAAATTCGTCACCAGGGGCAAGTACACTTGATTCAGCGCTTACCATTGCTACGATTTTATCAAATTTAACAGCATTGTCCACGTCAACAGCTCCTAATCTTTTCAAGATTTCTTGTTCGTAACGAATCACCTCTGATTTTTTCTGCTCCAACACAGCGATGGCTGCAGCTACAGGGGTTTGTCCGAAACTTGCGTTTACCCAGTCTTTACCTCGGTTAATGGGGTCGGTTTTGTAAAGAGGATTCTTCTCGTTAGTAGGAGTAAGTGGGTCAAAGGGTTGAATTCCTAAGTCTTTATAATCATTATACAAACGAGTTACAAAATCGTCTAATTCTTTTTTCAAAGTGTAACCTTGCCCTTTCTTATTAGTAGCAATCATCATAATTTCTACTTTGGTCTCTTCTTTTGCATTTTTGATTTGACCAGTTTTAGGGTCAACACCGTCGCCTGCTTCCTTTACAATTTTCTGACGAAATGACTCAATACGGGCTAACATAGCTTTCGTTTTTTTGCGAAGCTCTTTAGCTCTATCAAGGTTTTTGAGTGCAACCGGAGAAGCTTTGCCGCCCTTTTCTTCTTGATCTTTGATCGTTTTTTCAAGGGCTGCAATAGAGGCTTCACTGGATGCTTCTGCTTTACTATTGGCGATTTCCAAACTGCTATTCAAGAACAAAAACTTGTCGATGATAGAAGAACTCACTTGGAGTGCCAACAAAGCGGTAAGTACGAGGTACATCATACCTACCATTTTCTGTCTGGGCGTTTCTTTTGCTCCTGCCATAAGTGTGGAGTAACTATTGTGTTATAAATTAACTCAAACTAAATATTGTGTTAGCTTTTCATCGCTGCCAACATACCACCGTAAATTTTATTCAAAGAGGTCAAATTACCGGTCAATGCAGACAATTCTTCTTTGAATTTCTGGGTGTCTTTACTTGCTTCTGTAACATTCTGAATAGCAGTAGTCAACTTGGCAAAATACTCACCCATGGCTTTTACATTTTTATCTGTATTTTTTACTTCTACTTCGTAAATAGCGTTCAACTGCTCTAAGTTTTTAGTCAAACCGGTCAATTGAGTTTGATATGCTTTTACATCGTTAGTAGCATTAGCCATAGATTTGGTAGCATCAGCAGTTACTTGGAAAGACTTATTCATCTCCACTATAGCATTTGAAGCTAATTTCACATTTTTGGCATAATCATTCGTAGCTACAGAAGCATCTGTTAAGCTTGTCATTTTAGCCACATTGTTTGATAAATCTTGCATGCCCTTTCCAAATTGGTCGATGGTGGCTGGATTAATCTTTTCTGCCAAAGCCTTTTCCAAAGCAGCCATCTTAGCAGCTGTTCCTTCGTCAATTTGCTTTGCAGGTGTGGTAGGCAAGTTTCCTAAATTACCTAAAGCAGCAATCAGACCACCTTTCGCTTGGATGTTGGGGTCATTGAGTTCAGGAAAAATTTTCGCCCAATCAGGTCTTTCATTTTCCGGATGGATAGGCATGGCAACCCCTAACAAGAAGATGAAGGCCTCAGTAAGCAAACCAACGGTAAGCATCGTACCAGCACCTTCCCAGTGCATAATTTTAAATAAAGCACCGATGATTACGACGGCGGCACCAACACTTGTAATACGGGGCACTAATTGTCCATAGAAGTACTCATAAAAATTTTTGTAAGCACCTTTACCTTTTTTGCTACTCATGTTTAGTCAAGATTTAAATTGATAAAGTTATATGATAAACTAAAAATTGAAATTGTTTTTGAACTTAAAAACGGTCTAAATATATAACTTATATGCTAATATTCAAACCGTTCTTTTTTTTTTTTGAATTATCGAGATTTTTTCACTTCGTTACCAGAAGAACGACCTAAGTAAGTCATTGCGCAACGGAAACCGATAGAGGTAGAGGCAGAATCCCAGTGTTGATAGGTTCTGGTGCCTGTTTCGCAATAATAGGCTATATCTTTCCAAGAACCTCCACGAATAATACGACGGTTATAAGGATTTGGATCTTTGCTTTTATCGTCTGAAATGGGAGGATTGAAAACTGGGTTCAAATCCCAAACTACTGGAACAGCTGTTTCCTGATAAGCATCTTGGCACCATTCTGCTACATTTCCTGACATATCATATAGGCCATAATCATTCGGGAAATATTGGGCTACAGGGCCAGTATAAGCAAATCCATCATCATAATAATTACCTCTGCCTGGTTTGAAGTTTGCAAGCATACAACCCAAAGTATTGCGTAGGTAAGGACCACCCCAAGGATATTTGGCCATATCTCTTCCACCACGGGCAGCGTATTCCCATTCTGCTTCGGTTGGAAGTCTAAAGCGAGGGGCAGCATAAGGCTCGCCTTGCAATACTTGCTTATAGTAGCTGAGGTGGAAAGTACGCCACTTACAGAATTGTTGGGCTGCATACCAATCTACACCAACTACAGGATAATCGTCGAAAGCGGGGTGCATATAGTAGTACTCCATCAAAGGGTCTCCCATGTGATGGGCGTATTCTTCTAACCAACGTTGTGTATCTGGATGAAACTTCTTCATTACGTCATCATAAACAGGAGGGTTAGGAGTACCAGAAGCTTGATCCATAAAGAGATTATCCAATACTTTGGCTACATAGTCAGGGTCATCGACACTGGTAGGGCCATCAAAATCAGCAGGAGGGTTGGTTGGGCCACCTGCGTATGCAACCAACAAATCAACAAAAAAACGATATTGATTATTGGTAACCTCGGTTTGATCCATGAAGAATGCACTGATGGTGATCTGCTTATTAAAATTAATTTGTGTAGCAGCCACGTCTTCATCAGCTTGACCCATATGGAAGGTTCCTGAAGGAATTACCACCATACCTGATGGGACATACTGGGCATAATCGCGTCGAACATCTGTAAAAGAAGTGATTTCTCCTTTGGTCGAGTAGATTTTCTCTTCCAATGAAGGTTCTCCTTTTCTTCCTTTGCAACTTTCCAACTGCAGGGCACCCAGTAAAACTGCAAATGCTAAGAACCGGTAGCGGAATTGTATTTTACTCATAACACCTTGAATTTTAAGCCTGAACTTTATTATTTGTTTAATTTTATACATAATCATAAAAACACAAGTCAAGTAATAGTGCAAACATCATACTAAATTTTGAAAATAACTTCTTTTGGAGTGATATAGATATAAAAAAGAGCGCATTGTATTTTTGATTCTGCAAAATAACGGATTTTTTTAAAGTTTATTATCAACCAATAAGTGTGCCTCTGTTTTTAGTCGAATCGGAAGCGAGGGGTTCGAATGACTGGTTTTTTTTGTGCTTCTTTCATCGGAATTGCATAAGAAACGAAGATTTCGTGTGAAGTGGGGCGTTTAGCCGGTTGTCCTTCCAGTACATAATCAAAAGCGTATCCAATTCTTATGCTGTTGTCTCGATAAGGAATATCAGCTCCTAACAAGACCGATATAGCATCTTGATAACGGTAAGCCACACCTCCCCAATAACGTTCATTATAATTAATTAATGTACTCACATCAAAAGAATATGCTCTCAAATCTGTTTTCACCAAAAAAGAGGGTGTTACTGTCCAATTTCTTCCTATTTCAAATCGATAGCCTGCCATTGCGTATCCTGTATAAGCCAACCGGTTTTGAATAGCGCGACTACCGAAGTCAAATCTTGTGTTGAGCAAATGATTGACACTTACACTTCCAAAAAAACTGCGTGAAAGGTAATATACGCCTCCTGCTAAGTCAAATTTTGTTTGAGATTCTACTCCGGTTAAAATGAGTGGGTCATTTGGATCTAAAGCTCTCAACCGATTGAAATCTAAACTGATATTATAAAGCCCCCCTCGAACTCCAAAAGAGAGTTTGGCATTAGGCAGTCTAACGTGGTAAGCATAAGAAAGTTGCAGGTCGCGATTGGTAACAGGACCGAGCTGGTCGTTCATGATTTGGAGGCCTATACCACTTTTTATGGGTGCTACAAATACATTGGCGGTAAATACTTGAGTGGCTAAGGTGCCTCCATCATTGAATGAGGCATTATAACCTGCCCATTGACTACGATGAATGAGTGAGAAGCGTGCATTTTTTTCTAAGCCTGCGTGAGCGGGATTGATGTAAAGTTGGTTGAACATATACTGCGTAAACTGCGGGTCTTGCTGTGCCCGGCTTTTCGTAGCAAACGCCATCAGACATAGCCATATCAAGCCTGTTGAAAGGGTGCGTGAAAATGTCATTGATTTGTTTTGAACACTTTGCAGCATAAGGCTTAATGGGCTTGGGTTGACTTTGAAGGTTGGTATAATTGTGAAGGATAAGAGTGTGGCTTATGCTTTCTTGGCTTGTTTGATATAGGCTTCCAAGGCTCCAGTCATAGAAGGCA
>DMHB01000465.1 GCA_003449595.1 Microscillaceae bacterium
AGGCCGCTGCGCTTCGTCGTAGCTATAATAGCGTGTACAAATACTCAAAAATCGGCACACAAAAATTTCGATGCCTTGTAGGGTTTGTATGTGCAATGTCCAGGTATTGGTAACGTCAGACCAATGTGCCTCAACCATTTTGTGGTGAAAGCGGATTTTTTGCGCAAGATGGTTTTCGGAAACCGTCTCTTGCAGGTACTGCAAAATATCGCCCCCCGCTGAAATGGGCTGTGGATTTTTCCAAGGTTTGAACCGATAGCCGAACGTAAACATATCGGAATCAGACCGAATGCCCGGATATTGAAACAAAGACCAAGTACCTCCCAAGGTATGGCGAGCCTCTAAAATGAGGAACGATTTGTCGGGACACTTTTTCTGAAGCCAGTACGCAGTGCCAATGCCCGTAATACCGGCTCCGATAATAATTACGTCATAAATGGTGCTTTGTGAGGTCTGCATAAAAAAGGCGTATTAAAAAGAGAGTGAAACACCAATGTTTCAAAATAGTTGAAATTGCATTTAATATAGCAAAGAAATCACCACCAAACCCACTGTAACTATAAAAGGAATCCCTATTATAAGAGGTGTACTCCACATTTTTCGGACGGCAATACTATACCAAATAATCAAATTGAGTAAAACCACATAAATAGGCAAATGAGCCGCCAGACCCATCAAAAAACCACCGACTTTGTCTTGCCACGTTACCCTATGAGACCATATATTCATTGCAGTTACCACTCCGAATGCATAAAAAATTATCCAAACAGGGCTACTCAGCAACAATAAAAATGATAGTACGCTATTGACAACGATCAGCTGTTTTCTTTCCATTTGTCTAACTGAAGATTGAGGAAAAGTAAAAATTTAAGTCCTAAATTAATAAACAAAATCGAGTAGTTTGTTTAATTTGAACTTTAAATAATCCTAAAAAACGATTATAAAATTGTATGACCTACCAACACAGCTTGGCTAAGCATACAGTTTAATTTTTCACTCACCTTCTTAAAGTAAAAAAATGCGTCAAGTCAATGCCTATGCCGCTTTCGAGTCAAAAGGATCACTCAAGCCATTTCAGTACCAACTTCCGGAACTTAGCCCCGAGCAAGTCGATATTCGGGTGTTATATTGTGGCATTTGCCACTCCGACCTCAGTATGGTCAACAACGAATGGCGCACCAGCCAATTTCCGCTGGTACCCGGCCACGAAATCGTTGGCGAAGTAGTAGCCGTTGGGTCGGGAGTCAAAAACCTGCAAGTGGGCAACAAAGTAGGATTGGGGTGGTTTTCGGCTTCGTGTATGCACTGCCATACGTGTATGGACGGCGATCATCACCTTTGCGGAAGCGCCGAGCAAACCATAATAGGCCGCCACGGGGGCTTTGCCGATTATGTGCGTGCCCACTGGTCGTGGGCCATTACGCTGCCCGAAGGGATCGATTTGGCCAAAGCTGGCCCACTGCTTTGTGGCGGTATTACGGTTTTTTACCCCATTGTAGCCTCAGAGGTCAGCCCGGTCGATAAAGTAGGCGTGATTGGCATTGGGGGATTGGGGCATTTGGCCATCAAATTTTTAAAACATTGGGGCTGCGAGGTAGTCGCTTTTACTACTTCGGCTGACAAAAACGAGCAAATCAAAGCGATGGGTGCCCACCAAGTGATCAACACCAAAGACCCCAAATCGCTGGCGGCTGTCAAAGGGCAACTAAAGTTCATTTTGAACACCACCAATGTTAATTTAGACTGGCGGCTTTACCTCAACTGTCTGACAACCAAAGGAAAACTACACCACGTAGGCGCTGTGCTTGAGCCTATGCCCATCCAAGCGATGACGCTGGTAGGTGGCGAAAAAAGCATCGGCGGCAGCCCATTGGGAAGCCCAGCCACTACGCAAACAATGTTGGAGTTTTGTATGCGCCACCAAATTTACCCCACAGTAGAAGAATTTCCTTTGGCCAAAGTAAATGAAGCATTGGCTCATTTGGAAGCCGGCAAAGCGCGCTACCGCATTGTGTTGAGGGTTGCAGAATAACCTTGGTTGCAATGGCACAAGATTATGATAAAATATTCAGGCAGAATATCGAAGAAATTATTCTGCCTTTGGCAATCAAACTGCTCCACATACGGCCTGAAAAATTGGAAGAGATTCCCGACGATTTGCAGACTACCATAGAGCGAAAGCCTGACTTTTTGAAAAGAGTGCGCCAAACCAATTCACAAGATGATTATATTTTGCAACTCGAATTTCAAAAGGAAGACGATCCCAAAATGGTATTCCGGATGCTTGAATATGGAAGCATTTTGGTTCGCAAATATGAAATCCCCGTCAAACAATTTGTCTTTTTTATAGGCACAGGCAAAGCTCAAATGCCCACTGCGTTACAATATGAAAACCTTCAGTTTAGGTTTTCTCTGATCAATTTACAAGATTTTGAATATACTGTTTTCTTGGAAGCCAACACTCCCGAAGAAGTAATACTGGCCATTTTAGGCAACTTTGGGGACGATAAGCCACAAAAAGTTGTTCAAGCCTTGCTCAACAAGCTTAAAAACTTGCCCATAGAAACTTTAAGAAGGGAAAAATGCGTTAAGCAATTAGAAGTATTGTCAATGCTGCGTAATTTACAAGAAGAAATTATCAAACAGTTATCGCTTATGCCACTCAACTATGATATTGAAAAAGACCTTCGATTCAAGCAGGGTATTGAAAAGGGTATCGAACAGGGTATCGAAAAAGGTAAAACCGAACAAGCCATCTTTTCTATCAACCGAATGCGCCAAAAAGGCATTAGCCCCGAAGAAATTGCCGATTTTTTAGGACTTAGCATCGATTTTGTGAAACAGGTTATCCAAGAAATGAACTCATAATTTGTATTGACAACTCAAGATAACAAAGTGCCTACCGCTTGATGATATACTTCCCTTGATTGGCTATCATCCAAGCTTTTACCTTTTCCAGTTGGGCTTGGGTAGTTTTATGATCGGTTTTTAGCACTTCGTTTCGTAGCTGTAAAAACGCTTCATTTTGAATACAGTCACACCAAACAAGTGCAGAAACGCCCGCATATGCCTTGGTTTTACTTTCCAAATTATGGTCAATCATCTCTAAACATCCTACCAAGTTGGCAATGGCAGCACAAGACGCTTGCGTGGCA
>DMHB01000058.1 GCA_003449595.1 Microscillaceae bacterium
CTCTTTCCCTACACGACGCTCTCCCGATCTTGCATGCTAACAGTTGTTAGTGGAAAAGCGCAAGTTACCCCCAACAACCTACCCCCCAACAACCCTTGCGGCGAAAGCAGCGAAGATGTTTGTATAGAAACAAGCGGAATGGGCGTACAAGCATACCGCCAAAGCCTATTTGGCAACCTGAACCTTTCGCCTGCCGAAGTGCCCAGTGGGGNNAAGAAATTGGTCGTAGGCGAATATTTTGGCAAAACTACGATTGACTCGATAACTACTGCTGCAAGAATTGTAGATTTGATTCCTAGACAAGGGTTGATTAACTATAACCTTCGCACCGACCTCCCTGCCAGTTTGAAAATAACCTACATAGACACGGTCAGGCGCATTATTTCCGGTGAGTTTTACTTTACTGCCGGAGGAACCAATTCGCAACTGTATGAAATAACTGAGGGTAGGTTTGACTTGACTTACCCCGGCATCTCGAATCTTAAATAAACTACCAACTTACTATGAAGCACAATTTATGGTTAGTGTTCTGGCTTATCAATTCCTTTATAAGCTATCGCGCAATAGCTCAAACGCCCAATAATCTTCCTCCTGTTAACAATTGTGGTGAAAGCAACGAAGATGTTTGCATAGAAACAAGCGGTATGGGCGTACAAGCCTACCGCCAAAGCTTGTTTGGCAACCTGAACCTTTCCCCTGCCGAAGTGCCCAGTGGGGCATTGATGGAGTATTCGCTTACGGGCTGGGATGCAGACAAGATGAACGGTGTGGTCAATGACACCTTTTCGCGTGCCGATTGGTTTGGGTTATACGGTGCTATGTATGCTGCTAAGGTAAATGAAAACTTGATCTTGGCGCACCCCGATACGGTGTTCGAGCGGGCAAAAGCCTACCGGATACAAAATAAGATTCCGGTATTGGTGCTTAACCTGCCCTACCACCACATCCGGCAAACTGCCTTGGCAGAAGGGTTATTTACTACTGATGCCGATACTACTACTTTGTTTGATGTGGCAGGTAGAACCGTATCTCCTTATGCGCTGAAGCGGATGTTTGCAGTGAGTATCTATGACAAGATTTGTGATTTGTGAGCTTTTATCTACCCAATCCAAATACTTTGTACATTGGTAAATTCGTGTAGCCCAAACGTGGACAACTCACGTCCATAGCCTGAGTTTTTGATGCCACCAAAGGGCAGGCGTGGGTCTGACTTTACAATTTCGTTGACAAATACACTGCCCGCTTGCAATTCTTTGGCCAAATGTTCGGCTTGCGCCAAGTTTTTGGTCCACAGCGAAGCCCCTAACCCATAGTTGGTATCATTGGCCATTTGAATGGCTTCATAGTAGTTTTCGGCTATCAAAATGGTGGCTACAGGACCAAACAACTCTTCGCGATAAGCGGGCGCATCGGCGCGCACTTGGGTAAGGATAGTAGGCGGAAAATAGCAAGGATTATCGGTAGGGCGTTCGGCTTGCCACAAAATATGTGCCCCTTCATCGACCGAGCCTTGCACTTGGTTGGCGAGTTGGGTGGCCAAATCGGGGCGCGACAATACACTGTACTGCGTGTTGGGATCGGTTGGGTCGCCATAACGGTATTGCTGCAAAGCTTTCAAAAATTTTTCTTGAAACTCTTCGGCTACTTCTTCTACCACAATAAAGCGTTTGGCGGCAATGCAGCTTTGGCCATTGTTCAGCATCCGCGAACGCGCTGCTTGTTGGGCAGCCTTGTCAATGTCGGCATCTTCGATGACAACAAAGGCATCGCTGCCGCCTAATTCAAGTACGGTTTTTTTGAGATTTTTTCCGGCAATGGCAGCCACTGCGGCACCTGCCTGCCCGCTACCGGTCAGCGTAACCCCTTTGATTTGAGGTTGGGCAATGAGATCGGGGATAATATCGGTATCGATGTATAGACTTTGGAATGCCCCGGCTGAGCAAAGGGCTTGCGTAAATATTTCCTCTATTTTTTGCGCGCACTGAGGCACATTGGGGGCGTGTTTTAAGATAACGGCATTGCCGGCCATCATTGTGGGGCAGGCAAAACGAAATACTTGCCAAAACGGAAAGTTCCAAGGCATAATGGCCAGAATAACACCTAATGGTTGGTAATGAACATAGCTTTTTGAGGCTTCCGTAATCACCACGCTTTCGCGGAGCATTACATCCGATTTTTCCGCATAAAACTTACAACAAGCCACACATTTTTCGATCTCGGCGATGGCTTCTAAAATGGGCTTGCCCATTTCGGCCACCACCAAGGCGGCTAATTCTTTTTTGCGGGCGCTCAGTATATGGCCTACTTGTGCAATGACTTCAGCGCGTTGGTGGATGGTTTTCTGCGACCAATCAGCAAAACCATTGTCGGCTTGATCCAGCGCATCAGTAATTTGGCTATGGCTTAGGGTGTCGAATTCGGCTAAAATTTCTTGTGTGAACGGGTTTCTTGAAATAAATTCCATCAATCAAGGTATTTTGGGGTGTTTGAAGGCATTGATGATTCTAAAATAAAGAATCTATTGTCAAACTCAAAGTTTGGGCAGGATTAGCGTTGCAGCCAAATGCCTACCAACGTCATATCATCAATTTGTCCGTATTTTCCTTGTTGCAGCCAGGTCTTGAAAAAATCTTCATAAAGTTGTTTCTGTTGCATTATTGGCAAGTTTTTATGTTGGTTGAGCAAATGAATCAGCCCCGAGCTTTTAATTTTTTTGCCATCCGTTCCGCCAAACTGGTCTTGAAACCCATCGGTAGCTAAATAAATGGCTTGAACTTCGCCCATAGGCAATTGTAGGCGTTCAAAGACAGTTTTGTGTTTAATAAAAGGGGTTTGTCCAATAGAGTGTTTATTGGGTTTTTGGATGAGTAGTTGGTCGTTCTTTACATAATACAGAGGAATTTGAGCGCCTGAATATTCAATCAAGTGGTTTTTATGGTCGAAAAGCACAAGCCCGATGTCTAAGCCATTCATTCCAATAAGTTCGGTACGTATAAAAAGCTTCTGGATTTCAATGTCTAAGTAATGCAAAATAACGTCGGTTTGAACTTTGCGCTGCCTCAAAATGATTTCATTGAGTAACTCATAACTAATCATACTCATCAGTGCGCCTGGTACTCCGTGGCCGGTACAGTCGGCCACCGCAAAATAAACTTGGTCGAGAATGAACAGTTCGGCATAGTAGAAATCGCCCGAAACAATATCGCGGGGTTGATAAAGTACAAAAAAATTATGAGCGCCAAACAAGGTTTCCAGTTGCGTTTGCGAGGGCAAAATGGCTTGTTGGATCAACTGTGCATTTTGAATGCTATCGGTAATATCCTTGTTTTTTTGGATGAGTTCGGCTTGTTGCAAAGCCAATTTATCGCTGGCTTCGCGTAGTTCCACATAGCTAAACTGTAAAGCTTTATGCTGCTTTTTTATAAGGTCTTTAGCTTTGATTTGACGCTGACGACTTCGATAAATGACTGCAAATAGTGAGAGTACAATCAGAAAACTGGCCAATAAAATGTAAGTAATCACTGCGCGGGTATTGCGAAGTTTTACCTCTTGTGCCAGTAGCGCTTGTTGGGTTTTGAGTTCTGCTTGTGATTTCTGCTCTTCGATGCGTAGTTTGTCAGCCTCAAATTGTGCCTTCTTGGCCAAATATTCTAGACTATCGGATTTGCGTTGGTTTTTTTCGTTTTCGGCCAAACTAAAAAGTCGGTCAGCCTCCGCTTGTTTTTGGGCAATCAGCAAATTGCGTTCGTTTTGTTGTGCCTGAATTTTTTGAATTTCATAGTCTCGGTTCAGTATTTCCAGCTCTTGCGATTTTTTATTGAGTTGGTAGCCAAAATCTAACTGTGCGACGCGTCGGGTGGCTTCTTCGTTTTTAAGGCTATCGGCAAACAAAAAGAAATTCCGTTGGTATTGCAGGGCTTGTGCATATTCTTGTTTGGTTTCATAAAATTTACTGAGCTGTTCGTAGGCATCTCTAATGGCTATTTTGTCGCCTATGGCTAATGATAAGTCTAACGCCTCTTGCAAGACAGGCAGGGCTTTGTCGAACTGTCGCAATTGCGTCCAGCACATACCAATTCTTAGCTTGCTTTCAATGATGCCGGTTTTATGCTTGATTTCTTCTTTGATGGGCAAAGCCTGTTGAAAAAAGCCAAGTGCTTTTTCGTACTCTCCTTTGTCAAGATACAAGCTGCCGATGTTGTTGTAGCTCCCTGAAATACCTTGTTTGTCGTTGATTTCACTGCGAATGGCGAGCGATTTCTCGAAGTTTTGGAGTGCTTCGTCATATTTTTTGCGCGATAAATACAGCAAGCCTAAGTTATTCAAGGCATTGTGCATCACGTTGCGATTGCCAATTTCTTCGCTGAGGCGATAGGCGCGGGTGTAATATTCCAAAGCTTTCTCAAAATTATCGCGGGCACGATAAAAACCTCCAATGTTATTGAGTGTAGAAGACATACTGACTTTCTCTTGCAGCTCTTCTTGTAATGCAAGAGCTTTTAGCATCACCTCGATGGCTTCGGCAGCTTTGCCTTGCGACTGGAAGACCAGCCCTAAGTTGTTCAAACTGTTAGACATTCCTAATTTATCGCCAATGCTTTCGCGAATTTGATAAGCTATTTGGTGCTGTTCAAAAGCCTTGAAGTAATCGCCTCGG
>DMHB01000348.1 GCA_003449595.1 Microscillaceae bacterium
CAGCCCGCCTTTCGAGCGGTAATTGGCACCTAAATAACCCCCTATTTTTTGCTTGTGAAATTGCATCCCGGTTGATTCGCTGGGGTTGGGAGGCACCGCCGGAATACCGCCCCACGTGGCGCAGTCGCCGATGGCCACCACATACCCGGCTACTTCGGACAGCTCTTTTATCCAATCTTTCATAGGCCGGTCGCAGAAATAATTCATTGTTCCGGTGTTTTTTGGCCCTTGCACAATAGAACCCTCATAGACTAAAATGTCTAATTGCTGTTTCCCTTGGATCAGGTCATGCATCAGGTGGGTTACCTGTTCGCCAATTTCTAAGCCGATAGAAGGATGCCATAAAATATTGACACCGTAGTCGGTTACTAATTCAATCACTGTGGGTTCTTCTGCATTTAAGAAAGACATAGTGTTGCCACTACATGCTCCCCCTTGCAACCAAAGTACATTTGCCATATCAATTCATTTTAAAGGTGTTAGGATAATTCAAAGGACAATTCCGCAAAAACATATTGAAAGTATGAAACTTTTTCAACAAAAAAAATAAAATTTGATGAAAATAATTATTTGTTGTAATTTTTTTAGATTGTAATGTTTGATTGAACTCAAGCACATTCAGCATACTATGTGTAAAGTCTGAACCCCCTGAAAAGTAACACGCAATCTTTCACAAAAAAGATCTTGGGAGGTTTATGCTTATTTTTTGACGTTATTATGCCTGCTTATAAATCACAAACCCTGCGAAATGATACCTTCACACCCTTTTATCCGGCTGCTTTATAAGCTTTGGAGCTACTTGTGGGGCATTGTACTGGCTCGCTACCCCAGTGCGTTCAGCGGCGAGTTGGAAGTTTGGTATATCAATGGGCGCAAAATGCTTTTCAGCCCACAGGCCAACTACTCGTTTGGCACGTTGCACCAAGTGTTCCAGGCGGCCTTCCGCACGCTTGCGCTGACTACTTGGCAGCCTCAACGGGTGTTGTTGCTGGGGCTGGGCGGGGGCAGTGTGGTGCATATCCTGCAAAAGGAGTGGAAACTCGACTGCCATATTTGCGCCGTAGAGTTAGATCCTGTGGTGATAACCATCGCCCGCGAACATTTTGAAATGGATGCTTTTGGCGATGCCTTACAAATCGTAGAGGCTGATGCTGTGGCCTTTGTACAGCAATGCGCCGACCAGTTCGACTTGGTAGTGGTTGACCTATTCATCGATACGGAGGTGCCGGTGGCCATTCAAACATCCACGTTCATACAGGCTTGTGGCGCATTGGTGGCTGCCGGAGGCAAGTTGCTCTGCAATATGATGACGGACACCCCAGCCAAAAAACAGCAGCTGGCTAATTTCTCCCAACTTTTCGAGGCGATGCCCGAAGGACGGCTTCGCGTATTGGCTTGGCGCGAGGTAAACCGCGTACTTATCTGGGAAAAGTTTATTTTTCGATAAACCACGCTATACATCATCTTGAATCAGTATTAAATCGACCAACTTACATTTAGCTTCGTCTATCTGCTCGGTATTTCCGTAAAATACTATACTTTTACACACTACCTTGCATAACAAAGAACCTTTTGTTGCTAACTTGCGTTCAGATTTTTAAAGCAAAACATTATGGACATAGAAAATGCACAAGTTCAAATGCGCAAGGGAATCTTGGAGTTTTGCATCCTACACATCATTGCTCGGGGCGAGGTATATTCGAGCGATATTTTGAAGGAGCTAAAAGAAGCCAAGATCATTGTGGTAGAAGGCACGCTTTATCCGTTGCTCACCCGATTGCGCAAAGCCGGTTATTTAGATTACTCTTGGAAGGAGTCTAAATCCGGGCCACCCCAGAAGCACTATAAACTCACCGAACACGGAGGCGTTTTTTTGCAACAACTCTCTAACACCTGGCAAGAGTTGGTCGAATCTACTTCGCTCATTTTGAGCCAAGCCCATGGGCACACCGCCCACCCAACAGAATCGCCCGAGGTTTCGAGCCAAAACGACCCAACCCCTGAAACCCAAGCCTGATTCTAATTCAAAGGTTTTTATTCTATTTCTATTAATTATGAAACGCAACATAAGCATCAACATAAGTGGTATCATATTTTATATCGAAGAAGACGGCTTCGACTTGTTGCAGCCTTACTTAGAAAGTATTGCCAAGTATTTTGCCCGCTTCGATGATAGCCGCGAAATCATTGCCGACATCGAAAACCGCATCGCCGAAATATTTCAAGAAAAAATCAACCCGCAAAAGCAGGTCATCACGTTGGTCGATGTGCAAGATTTGATGACCCAGATGGGATCTGTGGAAGATTTTCAGGCGATGGCCGACGACGATTACCAACAACCCTCAGCAAGCCAAGCCAACGAAGCCACGCGTAAGGTAAAGCAACTGTTTCGCGATACGCGCCGAGCCGTGCTGGGTGGTGTGGCTGCCGGTATTGGGTATGCCTTGCGCATCGATCCGATTTGGATTCGACTCTTGTTTATCTTGTCATTTTTGGGCTTTTTGCTCTCGCCTTTTTCTTTGGTGTTTAGCTTGGGCGCCTACCTGCTTTTGTGGGTTATGTTGAAAGGGCGCAACGACTTGGAGGATGAGCCGGATGTGAAAAAGTTTTACCGCAGCCCCGAAGACGGCATTTTGGCTGGGGTGGCTGCCGGGCTTTCCAAATATTGGAACGTGGACGAAACCTTGGTACGCATCCTGTTTATCATTTCTTCTGTTTTTGGAGGCTTTGGCATAGCGATATACATTATTTTATGGGCCTTCACCCCCGAAGCCAAAACCATCACCGAAAGGATGCAAATGGAAGGCGAACCCATTACTTTGGAAAACATAGCCGAAGCCATCAAACGCGGGCTGAAAATGGAACCCGAGGCCGAAGAAGGCTTTTGGTTGAAATTGTTCTTAGCGCCATTTCGCCTCTTGGCCTTGATTTTAGAGCAAATTTCGCCCGGAATGCGCCGTGTGCTGCGGTTTGGCGTAGAATTGGGCAGGGTATTGGGTGCTTTGGTGATTTTGCTCATCTCCGGAACGCTCTTTTTTGCTTTGGGAACAGTGATTTTGTTCTTTTTAGGATGGCTTCCTAAGGAAAATGTACGCGTCGATGAAATACCCCTTGATATGTTGTATGCCAGCATTCCTAATTTTAGCAGTTTGGCTACTTCGGGCGGCATCACCTTGCTACTGCTGGCCGTGGGGTTGGGTATCTTGGGGCTAAACCTCCTGTTCAAAACCAGGTTGGTATCGGCCACCTATCTATGGGCTTTGTTTGGGTTTTTATTGTTTAGCGTAAGCGCTACTGCTGTGTTGGGTTTTATTGTGAAGCAAGAATTTAACTACCAAGGCGAATACCAAAAACAGCTCAGTTTTGCATCGCCGCAAGGCACTACGCTCTTGCTGAAAGTACGCGAAGCCGGACAGCCTCGGTTTAGCGGCACCTCGCTCCAGCTAAAAGGCTATCAGGGCACTAACCTGCAATTGGTGCAAGTGTATAGCGCCGCCGGACGCGATGCCGAAGATGCCCTGAACCACGCCCACGAAATGAGCTATCAGGTAAGCCAACAAGACTCGGTGCTGGTGTTTGACCGCAACTTTAGCTTTGCCCCCAAGGCGCTTTACCGCGACCAACGCCTGCGTATGACCTTGTATATTCCTTATGAGATGCCTTTTAGGATGGAAGAAAACCTTGCCGAAATTTTACGCGACACGTTATACAAATTTGGCTACCGCCGCCGCGATATGAAAGACAATTTGTGGAAGTTTAATACACAAGGCGAGCTGGTTTGTCTTACCTGCCCACCCGACGAAAGACGCGAACGTCGCCGCGAGCGCGAAAAAGAATGGAAAAAACATAAATAAGCAAGGTTCTATCAAAGGCTGTCTGATTGGGCAGCCTTTTTTATGCAGGTTATGCCGATTGTTTACTTGCAAAATAGCGCCGATAGATGGGCTTGCGATAGGCAAACATCGCGTAAAGCGACGGAAACAACAACCACCGAGGCAGCCAAAAGGGTGTATCGAAGCTGATTTCGTCAATGATCCAACTGCTTTGCGCATCTTGTTGGACGATGCGGTGCTTGTGTCGCCATTTTTTCAGAAAAAAGGGCAGTTTGACCCCTTCATCAATAAAATAAATCTCGTTGGTGTCTTGGTGTTGAGCCGTAATGAGGCTTTCCCAGGTTTGGGCAAAGAAAATAAACGACAAACGCAGGTGTACTTGGTCTTGTGGGGCGCAACCATCGAAGCGAAGCAGCTTTACGGGAGGAAAAGGAGGCGCAAGTTTTAAAAATAAGGACTGATCGAAGCCTGCAAAAACACGCGCTATGGGCTGATCTACTAAAGTCTTAACAGAAAATTGCATCATTTGGTAAAAGAAAAATAATACTTGGTTTTGAAACCAAATGTACTCGAATTAGTTTCTTCATAGGACTTTAAAACGACCTTTGATCACCTCAGATATTATGTGTGCCAAAACCCAACAGAAAGTAGAAGATGCTATCCGCAAACACAAGGCCAAACGCGAACCTTGCCACAAACTGCGATCCCCGTTAGTTTGTTGGGATGTATTTTCGATGCTTTTCATAGAACAACGCTCAGAGTGCAAAATCAGAACCCGCCTGCAAAGCCTACGCAATAAGAGCCTCCGCAAAAAGTAGTCAATCTTTCTCGCCTTCCTATTGTATGAATTGCTGCGCCAAACAGTCGCTGTTTTGCCAATATTTCACGAACTTCGGGACGATACAAATGCGGCCATTGTAGCATAGGTGGCATAACTCCCGATGAAAAAACCGCTGTTTATTTTTCCGTTTGCCGGAAGCGGCCTCGAAGCCTTAGACTGTGTAGATGAGGCCATTTTTGACTGGTTGGGGTTTATCGACGACGACCCAACCAAGCAAGGCACTACCCCCGAAGGCTGGCGTGTGTTTGGCCGCGAAGTGCTGGCGCAACATCCCGTGGCTTTGTTGCTGGCGGTGCAAGGCAGTCCGGACAATTACCTGCATCGCGCCAGCGTGATCGACAGTTTTGGCCTGCCCCCCGAGCGTTTTGCGACGGTGATCCACCCCTCGGCGCAGGTATCGCGGTATGCGCAGTTGGGCTATAATTGTTTGCTGATGGCGGGGGTGGTTATCACACCCAAAGCCGTAGTGGGCAACCACGTGGTGATTATGCCGCAAACGGTGATACACCACGAAAGCACCCTTGGCGACTACACTTGCCTCGGCGCGGGCGTGGTGATAGCCGGCGGTTGTCGAATCAGCCCGCATTGTTGGATTGGGAGCGGCACCACCGTCAAACAACAAATTGAAATAGGCACAGGCGCTTTGATAGGCATCGGCAGCACGGTTATCCGGTCGGTAGCGGCCAAAACCGTGGTAGCAGGCAATCCGGCGAAGGAGGTTAGAAAATGAGGCCGTCGCGCTCGCCCGTAGGCACGTATTGCTTGTACCAATCACAATCTTTCACGAAGGCTGTCCATTGGTTGTAGGATTGAAGAGCTTCGGCTGACTCAGGAACAAACTGCTGCCTGAAAAAAGAGGGGTAATAATCGTAGGTCAGTGTGTCGGGCGAGGAGGTCAGTTTTTCTAACAAATCCTTACAAAAATGGTGGAAGTTGAGATGTTCTTTCACAAACAAAGGCCCTGCTTCTGCCAAGGCTTGCCTCCGAGCGTGATTGGGTAGCAAGTCTTTCAAAACTTGGTAAATATTTTCAGGATTAACATCCACCAACGGGCAGTTGGGGGCTATTTTTTGGGGATAAACCCCGTAGCCCATTTTGGCAAGCACTACTTTGCCCATCGCCAGGCACTCTGTTGCAAATTTGCCGGCACCCGGACACAACAATTGGTCAATGACAATATCTGCTTTTTGGTATAATTGTAGCGCTTCTTGGTGTGGAATATTTTCGAAAAGTTGAAATTCAAATACAAATCCTTCGCTTTTGAGCCTTTCAACAGCTTCTAAAATATATTGGGTTCCTTTGATTTCCCGGTTCGTAGGCGAATGAATCACCAAAGGATTTTGCAGTTTTTGATTCGAATAGGCGGTAAATTTTTCGGGTCTTACCATCATTTTCCATTGATGGTAGGGTCTGAGCGATAGTTGGGCTTGGTCTAACCGGCTGTAAACCAGGTCGGCATATTTTTCAGCATAACGCAATCGGTTTAACTTATTATGCAGGCTTGACCAATGAAAATAACTGCTGTCATATTGCATAGGTTGAAAGTGGTAAGAAGCAAACTCTTGCTGCATCGCATAAACCCAGCGCACGTCATCACCCACATGGATGGTTACTACTTTTTTTCCTAAGCTTTTGAGCAAGGCCAAATCCGAAAAGTCGGGCTGGAAAGTATCCCACAGGAAAATAAATACATCGCACTTGCGGATAGCTTTTTGCCAAACACGG
This sequence comes from Microscillaceae bacterium, assembly GCA_003449595.1. Classification (GTDB taxonomy): domain Bacteria; phylum Bacteroidota; class Bacteroidia; order Cytophagales; family Microscillaceae; genus UBA8158. Next base: position 6,400 of record DMHB01000348.1, read on the forward strand.
TTTTTAGCATCCAGTTTTTTTTGTAGCCAAAGCCGTAGCCGATAAGGGCGAATATTTGCAAACCACTGCCGACTATTCATTTCTTGAATGTCGTAATCGGGTCTGGTATCATTTACGACACTCCTTTTCTGATATACAGCAGTAATGGTTTGATAGCCTAATAACTTAAAAGCCTCGCTGAGGTCTTGTATTTGTGAAGAAATATCGGTCAGCCCGATGAATATACGAGGTTTGAGTAAGTTAGCCACCAACTAAACGGTTGAGATAATCAGCTATTTTTTTGAAAAGGTCTATTCTTTTGGCTGGATTACCCAACCATACTTCTTGCTCGGGTACATCTTTGGTTACCACACTGCCCAACCCTACCGTTGCGTTGTTGCCGATGGTTACTACATCGCGAATGGTAGCTGCAGGCGCAATCCAAGCATTTTTGCCGATTACGGTGCTTCCGCCTATCATCGCGTGGGCAATCACGGCTGCATTTTTCCAATGATAACACTGTCTGCTAACTATATCACCTAGAGCCATATAAATGTCAATTGAAAAAAATAGGTTATAATATTTCTTGTATTCCTTGAGAGAAAGACATTTTTGGGAATGTTAATAACTGCTTCATTTTGCTATTATCTGCCACTAAATGTATGGGTTGAATATTGGGAATTGAATCAAAAACAGGTGTTTTGTGTAACAACTTCCCCGCCAATAATCCAATTTGTTTCAATGATATTACTTCATTACCGGCGATATTTATTTGATTAAAGCCGTCAACTTTTAAAGCTTTTACAATCGCGGCAGCAGCATCCGACACGTGAATAGGATTAATTTGAATACCACTTTCTC
>DMHB01000440.1:0-136 GCA_003449595.1 Microscillaceae bacterium
AGATTTGCGTATAAAAGTCATTTTTACCACACCCTACTTCCTTGCCTTATCCACTTCGAGGCGTTTTTGCAGGGCCGCATTGATTTGCTCTCCGTCCAACACCACGCTGCAATGCTGTACTTGCAATGCAGGATTG
>DMHB01000440.1:524-14416 GCA_003449595.1 Microscillaceae bacterium
GGTTACTCACATTCAAGTCCTTTGGACTTGGGAAATCCCGAAGGGATTGAATGTGAATAACTCCGTATGCAATTCGGAGATAAGAAGAGAGTAAAAGGATGACCAAGTGCCAATCATTTTTACGCCGTCTCGGCTGTTGTTTCACCTGACACAAATCAGCCACCTCCCTGCCCTACCTACTCCTAGAAAGTGCTTGGATCATCCACAAATACCTGTGCCAGCTCAATGGTCAACCCGGGCAGTGTTTTCACTTCAAGATGGTGTAGTTTTGAATAAATTCCGGCTTGATAATACTTACCTTTTTCATCTAACCAATACACGTGGATAGTGCCTACAGGATATACAATCCAATATTCTGCCACCCCAGCACTTTCATAAAGTTCAAACTTAATCCCGGTATCCTTGGCAGCCGTGCTGGGCGACACAATTTCGATGATGAGATCGGGCGCACCCAAGCAGCCTCTATCATCCAATTTGGCAGGGTCGCAAACTACGCAAATATCGGGTTGGACTACTGTCGTGATTTGGTCTGCTTTACTATTGTCGGCTGCTTGGGCAGGAAGGCGCACATCGAAAGGCGCGAAGTAAACCTTACAAGGTTTGTTTTTTAGGTATTGTGAAAAAATACTACTTAGCTCTCGTGCGATATCCTGGTGCTGTCTTTTGGGAGCTGGCGACATCCAGAATACTTGGCCACGAATAAGCTCCAAAGATTCTTCAAACTGCCATTGTAAGTAATCGGCATAAGAGTATAAGCGATTGAGATCAAGGATTGGTGTAGCCATAATTTTGTAACCTATTATGTTTTACTAATAAATATAAACCAAAATTGTGGCTCATACAACCCGATGGATGCAGTACACCACTACCCCCCAAATGGCAAAATCGCTGCCTTCGGGCACAGGGATAGGCGGATAGGCAGTGTTTTCGGGCAATAATCTATAGCCTTCAGCAGTATGCTCTAAGCGTTTCACCGTAAACTCGCCGTGCAAAATGGCAATGACAACGTCACCCGACTTGGCTTTCAGCGCTTTATCGACAATCAGTACATCGCCGGAAAAAATACCGGCATCAATCATCGAATCGCCTTCCACACGCACAAAATAGGTGGCTGATGGATGTCGGATAAGCTCTTTGTTGAGGTCGATGCCGGCTTCCATATAGCTTTCGGCAGGCGAAGGAAAACCGGCAGCCACGCGGGGTAATTCTGAAATCTTCATTTTTTTGTAAAATTAAGCTAAATTGTTTCTGTCTTGCTTGGTGTTGATAGGATTATACACCCCATCGACACCACACTTGCATCCATAAAGTTCAACAAAAAAGTATAAATCCGGTGGTAAAAAACGCACAAACTGCTTTAGAGAAACTGCAAAAATTGTCCCAAAAAGCCCTCGAAATGGGCGGGCAAGAAAAAATTGAGAAGCAACATAGCTTGGGCAGGCTTACCGCCCGCGAGCGCATCGCCAAGTTGTTAGACAGTGGCACTTTTGAAGAGCGTGGCCTGCTGGCACACAGCGATTTGCCCGAAGCCAAAGACAAAACCCCTGCCGACGGCAAAGTATGCGGCTTAGGGATGATCGACGGGCGCTGGGTAGGCATCACTGCCGACGATGCCACCGTGTTGGCAGGAGCCGGCGGCAGAATTGGCTATCAAAAAGAATTTAAAACCCACTACTACGCCCAGAAAAAAGGTTTACCTTCTATTCATTTGGGCGACGGAGGCGGTGCGCGCATCCCCGATATTATGGGCGCTACCGGTATGATGACATTTGCCTACGACATTAGCCATCCGCCCCGACGGCGACGCACCCCGCTTATCGTAGCAATCATGGGCGAATGTTATGGTGGACCAACGTGGAAGGCTGCCAACGCCGACATTGTGATCCAAGTAAAAGGCAGCACGATGGCCGTAACAGGACCGCCGGTTTTGCAAGCCGCCACCGGCGAAAAAGTAAGCAAAGAAGACTTGGGCGGGTGGAAAATGCACGCCGAAAAAACCGGCATCGTCGATTTGTTTGCCGAAGACGATGCCGACGCACTCAGGCTCATCCAAAAAGTATTGGGCTACCTGCCGAACAATTACCAAGAATTACCTCCTAAAGTCAAACCCCTGCCACCGTCCAAATTTAAGCAAAACAGGCTTTTGGAAGTGCTTCCCGACGATCCGCGCAAGCCGTATGATATGCACGAATTGCTCGAAATGGTATTCGATACGCAAAGTATTTTAGAGCTAAAACCCTCTTATGATGGCAGTTTGATTACAGCTTTAGCCAGATTGGATGGCGAAGTAGTAGGCATTTTGGCCAACAATGCCAAGGTAAATGCCGGCGCTATGGGTGCTGGGGCGTGCGAAAAAGCTACCTCTTTTATCTGCCTTTGTGATAGTTTTCATATTCCGTTGATTTTTTTGCACGACACACCGGGTTTTTATGTCAGCAAAGCCGCCGAGGAAAAACAAATGCCGCTCAAAATTATGGGTTTTATCCAAGCCTTGCATTATAGCACTGTGCCCCGTGTGTCGCTGATGGTGCGCAAGTCTTACGGAATGGCGCATTGCAATATGGTGGGAGCCAATATGGGGGCTGAGGTCGTACTGGCTTGGCCGCAAGCCGAAATTTCTTTTATGGCACCCGAAGTGGCAGCCAATGTAGTATTGGGACGAAAATTGGCACAAATGCCCAATGCAGAAGAGGTGAAAGCTGCTTTTTTGGCTGAGATGAACCAAATGAACGAGCCTTGGGAGGCCGCCGGTCGTAATTTGATTGATAAAATCATCGATCCACGCCAAACACGGCAAGAACTGAGCAAAGCCTTACAAATTGCCCACGGCGGTGGTCAGCGCAAAAGCAAACGCCTGCTGGCCAATTGGCTCAAAGTGCTTTGAGTATTCGACTGTTTCATCAGAAAAATATGTAATTTTGGCGTTGATTTTCTATTTTATTTATGACTTTTATTTTTCAAAGAATAGACCAGATACTTGAGAAATTTGTATCCATACCGGTTTATAGACAATTCATTCGTTTTGCGTTGGTAGGTTTTTTTTCGGCTGCTGTCGAAATTTCCTCTTTTACCCTATTGGCCAATGTGTTGAAAATAGACAATTTGGTAGCCAACACCATTTCTTACTTGTTTACAGTGGTAATCAACTATATTCTGAGCAAGGCTTGGGTATTCGAATCGGGCAAATATAGCCCTCGGGTCGAGTTTTTGGCTTTTTGTTTGGTAGCAGCCTTGGGTTATGTCATTAATCAGACGGTATTTTGGTTGGTAGCTTATAAATTGGAACTTTGGAACGTGTTAGCCAAAGTATTGGCGATTGGAACAGTAGTAATGTGGAATTTTTTCTTAAAAAAATTCGTAGTTTTTAAAGGTTAGCTGGTCAAGTTTTTATTTTTGAGCAACAAAGCATATTTGCCTATGCCATTTCCTTGGGAGAAATATACTATTAATTTACCGGTAGTTTACGAAACTGAAAAGATTGTATTTTATGTCAGTGAAGAGCAATCTTTGTTAATTAGCATTGCCAAGGATTTCTCTCCTGACGATGAATACAGGATGAATATGCAGAGCTGTTTGGACAATTGCCAAAAGTTCGTGATAAAAAACATCATCTTTGAATCTACCAAATTTAGAGGAACCAGTCCTGAAAACCAAAAATGGGTTACTGATTACTTCACACCCAAATTGGTTGAATTAGGCATTTTGAATGTGGCACTGGTTTATCCCAGCGATATATTTGGTAAATATACTTTGGTTACGATGGCGCGTGGTTCCGGTGATAGAGGGTTATCTATCAACTTTTTTGATGACATTGACAAAGCCCATCAATGGATTATGGCGCAGCAAAATGAGCTATAGTGCTGTGTGGAGTATTGTGCTATCTTGCTATTTCCGTCGATTATTGAATTATCCCCTCTATGTTTGAAAACAGAATTGATTTAAGCCAACTACATCAGCAAACCACACAGATCAAACAACTGCTACAACAGGTCATTGTGGGTCAAGATGAGATGATTGATTTGATGCTGACAGCTTTGTTGGCCGATGGACACATACTGCTGGAGGGAATGCCCGGGTTGGCCAAAACCCTGACTGCCAAGCTTTTTGCAAAATCATTGGCGGTCGAATTTGCCCGTATTCAATTTACGCCAGACCTAATGCCCTCCGATGTACTGGGTACTTCGGTTTTCAATCCCAAAACTGTCGATTTTGAGTTCAAGTCCGGACCTATTTTTGCCAACATTGTCTTGATCGATGAAATCAACCGGTCGCCGGCCAAAACCCAATCGGCGTTGTTTGAAGCCATGGAAGAAAAGCAGGTGAGCATTGATGGCACTACTTATCCACTACCGCCTCCATTTATGGTATTGGCTACGCAAAATCCTGTAGATCAAGAAGGTACATACCGTTTGCCGGAAGCACAATTAGACCGTTTTTTATTCAAAATTGTATTAGACTACCCCAGTTTAGAGGAAGAAATCGGTATTTTGAACCGAGCCAATACGCAACAATTGGCCAATCCCTTGGAAAGTATGCAAGCCGTTTTGCAAGTTGAACAATTGATAGAGTTCAGACAACTAACCCAACAAGTACACATTGAAGCTGCCTTGTTGGAATATATTGCCAAAATCACCAACCAAACCCGCAATCATTTAAGCTTATACGTGGGTGCCTCGCCACGTGCGTCGCTGGCGTTGTTGAATGCCTCCAAAGCTTGGGCGGCTTTGCAAGGTCGTGATTTTGTCATTCCAGAAGATATTCAACGCATAGCCCCTGCCGTATTGCAACATAGGCTACTGCTTACCCCCGAAAAAGAAATGGAGGGTGTTTCCATCAAAGATTTAGTGCTTCAAATCACCCACAGTGTTGAGGTGCCCCGATGATATGGGCTGTTTCAGCGGAGTGAAAAAATATGAATGGCTTTTGAAGTAGTAACTAACAAGTGTTTTTCCAACAAAGCTGCTTGCAACACACCTTTTATAGGAATGCTGAACTCCCATTGTCGTTGCTGAGCGTTGTATAAGTGGATGGTTTTGAGGAAATTACCTTCCAAATAATACAATTCTTCATTCCGAATACCCACAAAGTTTGTATTTTTGAGTTCGACCTTCTTTTTGAAATTGCCCAGATTGTCGAAAATTAACACGCCGCTGTTTACATCGTGTAAAAAAACCAAATTCTGATACTCACGCATCCACACAATATTGTAGCCCGTAGGGTCTAACAACAAATCTAAGGCAGTATTCACCATCGGTTGGTTGGTGTTTTTAGCATACTTTTTCAGGCTAAAATCTACCTCATCCATTAGCCAAATACTACTCCCGTCTTGTGCCAAAGTGGCTATGCGTGCAAAACCAACCATATTGGGGTCGATTGCATAGGCAGATTGTTCGTTCAAGAATCGATCTAAAAACAAACAGTTTTGCAGTTCTTTGTAAAAAACAAAAACAAGCATTGTCGGCCAAGCTTCTACCAAAGAAATAGCCCCTAATCGTTGTGGCGAAAACACCAACTGTACCTTGCCTACACTGTCGTACTTGGTAATAACCCCATCCTCAAAACCTATATAGACAAAATCATTTTTATCGACCGAAAGCGAAACCGGTGTAGAACTGATAGGGACTTGGCTGTGTAAGATAAGTTGGGGGGACGATTGTGGCCAAGCAGCAAGGCTGTAAAGCCAAGCCACGACACCCAGCAGCTTCCCCCCTACCCTATTTGTCGTAAAGGGCTGCATCAATAGCTTCAATTACTTCTCACGCAAGTAATAAATTAAAAATCCAAGGGCAAATATCCCGTGAACTACCGCCACAGTATATAAAGAAGGATCTACCGAAGCATTGAGTAGCTCGGCAATGGTAAGCAAGGTATGGAATACAAACATCGTAAGCAGCCCACGCACCAGCAATTCGTATTCGTGGGTATTGGTCAACAAATGTACGCTGAAGTAGGCAACAGTGATGGCGGCGCAACCATAAGTGCGAATCCAAATCAACGTTTGGGGGGAGGCGTTTTCAAACCCGGGAACTGCCTGAGGGGCTATGAAGAACAAAATGCCCAAGCCACCTTCAAAAAGGATATTGGCAATCAGTAATAGTACCATAAAATAAGAAGTGTTTAGTTTATTGTGAAATGAATACACAATGCTAATAAAAAAATTATAATCCTGATGCGGTATCCGGCTTGTTTTGTGAAAAGTTTTCCGGCTGATTTACCTCAAAATAGAGATGATAATGCAAACTACAACGTGGGTTGAACTGGGCTTGGCAGTGTGGGCAGCAGGCTTGTGCATCGAAATAGGCTTGTATGCTTATTTCTTGGTAACAATTGCCACAGAGAATGGCCGGAGTATCGAAAGCATCGGCGGGCCATACTTCTGCCGGATGACCTGCTTCTTCTTCGTGGCATTGATAACAGGGATAATACACCCCGCAGCACTTGAATTTGATGGCTATGATGTCGAGGGGCGAATGGTAATGGCTACAACGGGTATGTGCGTCGACCAGTTTGCCACGTAGTACAATAGTAGGTTTGGAAGGATTCATTGTAAAAAGTAAAAAGCGCTGCTAAAAATTATTTAACAGCGCCCAAAGTAAAAATTAAGCATTAAAACTACTCATTATCCAACCGCCACCAATCACATCGTCGCCTTCATAAAACACGGCGGCCTGCCCGGGGGCGATGGCGAAAACACTTTCTTGAAACAGCACTTTCATCAAATCTGACTCCTCTTGAACGATGAGCGCCGGAGAACCCTCATCATTATACCTGATTTTGGTAATGGTTTGTGTTGGTTTGCCTATCAAATCAGGATATTTAGCCATATTGAGCTGGCGCACTAACATGCCGTTGCGAGCCAATTCGTGTTTGGTACCCAGCACCACACGGTTGTTCACTTTGTCGATAGCGGTAACAAAAACCGGATAGCCCAGCGTAATGCCCAATCCTTTGCGTTGGCCAATGGTATAAAACGGGTAGCCTTCGTGTTGTCCTACCACAGTACCATCTTCTAAGACAAAATCGCCGCCTTTTACTTGGTTTTCCAACTCAGGTTTGCGCCTTTTCAGGAAGCCGCGGTAGTCGTTGTCGGGAATAAAGCAAATTTCGTAAGATTCCGATTTGCTGACCAATTCTATAAAACCACGCTCGGTGGCCATTTCGCGGATGGTCGATTTGTGCAATTTCCCCAAGGGGAAAATAGTCCGGCTGAGGCTTTGTTGAGAAACGCCCCACAAAGCATACGACTGGTCTTTGTTTTCGTCCAAACCTTTGGAAACAATAAATCTTCCGTTTTCTTCGCGCAAATTGGCATAATGGCCGGTTGCAATGAATTGACAGTCCAATTTATCAGCTCTTTTCAACAAAGCATCCCATTTGATATGGGTATTGCACAGTACACAAGGGTTGGGGGTGCGCCCTTCGATGTATTCTTGTGTAAAGTAATCAATTACATAATCGCCAAATTCATCACGGATATCTAAAATATAATGTGGAAATCCCAGACTAACGGCAATGCCTCGTGCGTCGTTGATAGAGTCTAAACTGCAACAACCGGTTTCTTTTTTGCTGCCACCGGCGCTGGCATAGTCCCAGGTTTTCATAGTCATGCCTATTACTTCATAACCTTGCTCGTGTAGCATTACGGCAGCCAGCGAACTGTCAATCCCGCCGCTCATGGCCACTAATACTCTTCCATTTCTACTCATGGGGGTTGTTGTTGGATTTTAAATAAGGTGCAAAAATAAACATTTTAGCCTGCTTATGCAGTTTTTTTTATAACACCAAAAAGCACAAATTTGTCGCTTGTGTAGCTGAAATGGTTGGGTATGAATCGGATTAATTGTGTGAGATTTTTATCGATGATAGCCTTTTCAGGGTAATTTTGTAATTTTAGGCTATCAATTGACAAAAAGCAACATCAGTGTATTGGGCGGGTTTTGTGTGTAAACGACTTCTATCTTTTGGGTGGATTCTTGGCTTATGGCTTGGCTCAGGGCACTGGGTTTTTGCTCAACATGGCAAAATTGACAGCCTAAGACAACAAGCCGAGCGGTGGGAGGCTGCCAATTCCCGCAAGGGTTCGCGCCAAGCAGCAGCTCAAGACACCTCAGCGGTTCAAACTTACTTGTTATTGGCTCATCATTACCAGTCACACTGGCCTGATAGCTCGCTTTTTTTTGCGCAAAAAGCCTTACACTTGGCGCAATCTATGGGGCGCTTGCGCGATGAAGCATTGGCTTTGCGCAGTGTGGGCTTTGGGTATTATTTCAAACAACAATACGACAAAGCATTACAGTATTATCAACTATCGCTTACCAAAGCTGAAAACATAAACGACCATCGCATAATGGGTGCGGTTTTCAGCCAAATGGCGCTGTTGTACGACAAGAAAGGGGAGTTTGAATCGGCCATGGGTTATCACCAAAAAGCATTGGCACAATATGAGCTATTGCAAGACCCTAAAAACATAGCCCTGATACTCAACAACTTAGGTAATACTTCCAAAGCCCAAGGCGACTTTGACAAAGCCATAGTTTACTACGACAAAGCAGTAGCCATACGCCAAGACATACAAGACTTAGGCGGTTTGGTGCAAAGCTATGCCGCTTTGGCCGAGGTGTATCTTCTAATAGATAAAGACAAAGCTGCTGATATGGGCAAACAAGCGTTGGCGGTGGCGCAAGGGCAGCAAAACTTGGAATTGTTGATGGAATCTTACCGTATTTTGGCTTTGATTCATAAAACGCAAGGTGATTACAAACAAGCTTTGGCCTACTTCGAGTTGTTCAAATTGTATAACGACTCGTTGTACAAGCAACAAAGCTTGCAAGACAAGGAAACGATACTCCGCCAAGAGAAAAAAATCACTCAATTGAAGGCTTTTTTGGATCAAAACAAGCAGCAATATGCTACTGCCCAGCAGCAATGGAACGAGCGCGAAACCCATTTGACGGCCTTAGAAAGACAGCAAAAGGAGTATTTGTTAATTACCCAACAAGATCTGAACACCGCCGAGCAAGAAAGACGCAAAGCGTTGGCGCTACAGGAGCAAGCCGAAAAAGCCCGCCTCGAAAAAGAACAAGACTGGAAAAAAGCCCATAACCAAGCCCAACAGCAGGCCAACTTGGTGCAACGCTGGAAAATAGGTTGGGCGTTGACTTTACTTTTGGGAAGCATAGGGTTTGTGGCTTTGTTTGGGCTGAGCTGGTTGGTAGTTAGGTTTTATCGAAGAAATGCCCGATATAACCGCAACTTGCTGTCGAAAAGTGAAAACCAATTGGCACAAGCTGAAAAAAAAATATACGACCAAGAATCCGCTTTGCAAGACAGCCAAAGCCAGCTGGCAGCCACAGAGGCATTTCAAGAGCAAGTAACAAATTTACTGGTACACGACATCAAACAACCGCTCAATGCTATTTTGTCTGTAACAGACCCTGTTAAGCCCATCGACACCGAAGAACAAAACTGGATTAGAAAATCAGCCCAGCATATTTTGTTGATGATCACCAATTTGTTGCATTTGCAAAAAACTACCCACGACGATTTGCTCTTGATCAAAACAACCCAAAATCTGACCCAAATTTGGCATACAGCCGCTCAGCAGATGGCCAATGCCTTGACCGAAAAAAGTATTCAGCTTGAAGTGCTACTACCCGCCGAAGAGATTTTGGTGGAAGTAGATCAAGAAATGATAAAACAGGTGTTTGAAAACTTACTTCTCAATGCCATCCAATTTAGCCCCACCCAGAGTAAAATCCAAGTCAGCTTTGCGCTACTACCCAATCAAAACGTCAAAATAGCTGTTACTGATCAGGGTGAAGCACTTTCGTCGCCACAGCGTTCTCCGAACTCTACACCGCCCCCCTACGATCCGGCCTTGCTCAAAGCAACCAGTTTGGGCCTGTCTTTTTCAAAAAAAGTAATTGAAGCCCACCTTGGAACAGTAGGCTCGGACTATGATCCGGCTAATGGAACCACCTTCTGGGTTGTTTTGCCTATTGTTCCAATGCAACAAGCGCCTACCTACAAGTCTGCGTCACGTAACTTCTCCGGTTCATCCCATTGGGCTTCTGTAGAACAATTGACCACCGGCGAGCAAATTTATTTACAGCCTTTTGTATCACAAATTGCCCAATATGAAGTACACCAATTAGGGGCTATTTTGCTGGTGCTTACAAAAATAGATGCGTCAAAAAGCCCTTCCATAGCCCAATGGAAACAACACGTAGAACAAGCAGCTATACACCTTGACAAATCCTCTTTCCGCGATTTATGCCGCTTGGCTACGGTTTAACAACAGATAAACTTTAATTTTTAACTTTATCTTTGTTGGCTCAAGCTTATAACCACTTCGGTATTTCTTTTCTTGTTTTTGACACCTATGGAAGACATCATTCGCTTGTTGCCTGAGTCACTTGCCAATCAAATTGCAGCCGGAGAGGTGGTACAACGCCCAGCCTCTGTGGTCAAAGAATTGATGGAAAATGCCTTAGACGCACAAAGCAAAAGTATCCAAGTAGTGATACAAGAGGCAGGCAAAAAGCTTATTCAAGTGGTAGATGATGGCATAGGGATGTCGGAAACTGATGCCAGGATGTGTTTCGAAAGACATGCTACTTCCAAGATAAGTCAATCAGCCGACTTGTTTGCCATCCGTACTTTGGGTTTTCGCGGCGAAGCATTGGCTTCAATAGCGGCTGTAGCCCAAGTAGAACTGAAAACCAAACGCAAAGAAGACGACTGGGGCACACAGCTATTGATAGAAGGCTCGCAGTTCAAAGCCCAAAACCCGGTAGCTTGCCTGCCCGGCACCTCATTGGCGGTCAGCAACTTGTTTTTCAATGTGCCGGCTCGGCGAAAGTTTCTGAAGTCAAACCCAGTAGAAATGCGCCATATTTTGGATGAGTTTGTCCGAATCGCCCTGTCGCATCCCGAAATTAGTTTTGCTTTGTACAACAACGACTTGGAAGTATATCAGCTTCAGGCGGGCAAACTTAGCCAACGGATTGTTGATCTTTTTGGCAAACACTATAAACAACAGTTGGCACCTTGTGAGGAGGAAACCCCTATTTTGAAAATTCAGGGCTACATTGGCAAGCCCGATTTGGCTACTAAGACCAAACAAGAGCAATTCATTTTTGTCAATAGGCGGTACATCCGCAATAATTACCTCAACCACGCCATCACAGGCGCTTATGAAAACCTGCTTCCTGCTGACAAAACACCTTTTTTTGCTCTTTTTCTAACCATCGACCCCTCGTTGATCGACATCAATGTGCATCCTAAAAAAACTGAGATTAAGTTTGAAGATGACCGCAGTATGTACGCCATTTTACAAGCAGCTGTCCGCAAGGCACTTAGCCAGCACCACCTTAGCCCTGCGTTAGACTTCAACACCGATGTCAATATGCAGAGCCATTTGGGCAAAATCGAGCAAAACCTCAAGCAGCCTTTGCAACAGTGGCAGCCGCCTTCCGAGCAACGGGAAAAATCGAATCTTAAAAACTGGCAGAAGTTGTATGAATCGCTCGAAAAACAAGCCATCGAAAAAGAAAGCTATCAAGCCGATTTGCTTCCTGACGAATTGACAGAAAAAGAGCAGGTGCGCTTGAGCCGAATTTCAGACAATTTGGCCGAAAAAGTAGATACTGACAAAGAAGAGGTCTATCAGGCAGAAAAATATTTTTTACAGATTCAAACCAAGTTCATCTTATGTTCAGTACGCTCAGGGCTTTTATTGATTGATCAAAAGGCAGCATATGAACGTATTTTGTACGATGCTTACTTACAAAAAATCAACCATACACAAAACCCAAGCCCTCAACAATTACTTTTCCCTATTGAAATTGCAATTAGTCAAGCTGAATGGGCTGTTATACAAACGCTGGAAGCCGAACTTAAACAAATGGGCTTCATATTTGATAAAATAGCAGACGACACCTTAGCCTTCTCTGCTATCCCTGAAGGACTTACTTTAGAAGGAGAGTGGTGGGGGCAGTTGTTAGACAGCATCAGTACCTTTGGAGGTAACTGGCAAACGGAACGAAAAACTTTTTTGGCTTTATTTTTTGCAAAAAGAATGGCCAATTATTATCAAAAGAACCTAAACCAAGCCGAAATTAAAGCCCTGATCGATAGCCTGTTTGCTTCTACAAATCCTAATTTTACGCCTCACGGCAAGAAAATTTTTAATGTAATCACGCTTGAGCAACTCAATCTTCTTTTAACCCAAAACTTAACTTTATGACGGGACTCGGAATGACTCCGGTAGTACGAACCCTACTTATTATCAACATTGGGGTCTTTATTTTTCAAGCTTTTCTACAAATCGATGTTACTTATTTTTTTGGGTTACGCAATTGGAACTCTCCTTTATTTGCTCCCCATCAGTTTGTAACCTATATGTTCCTACACGGAGGCTTGGGGCATATCTTCGGCAATATGTTTGCGCTGTTTATGTTTGGCCCCATGTTGGAATATACCTTGGGCACGCGTCGTTTCCTGATTTTTTATATGGTAGCAGGCATAGGTGCCGGCGTTTTAAACACAGCCATTAATGGCTGGGAACTGCAAGGGCAACAAAACGCTTTGGCCGCTTATGTAAAATCGCCTGACCCAGACGGTTTTGTACAGTATATGCACCGTTACGAACCTATGCACTACAACGGCAATGCAAAATTTTTAGAGGCTTTTGCGGATAACCCAAAAGACCCCGCCTACCTGTCTGAAAGCGTAAAGTTTGCCACCGATCTTTACAAAAGCCACGTCAATACCCCCACGGTGGGTGCTTCGGGAGCTGTATTTGGGTTACTCATTGCCTTTGCTTTGTTGTTTCCCAATATTGAAATGATGCTTTTATTTTTCCCGGTACCTATCAAAGCAAAATACTTTGTAACCCTTTATTTATTATATGAAATCTTTGCAGGATTGGGCTATAGCGGCCCCAGCAATGTAGCTCACTTTGCCCACATCAGCGGTGCTTTGGTGGGGTTTTTACTTATCAAATATTGGAAAATCGAAAAAAAGTATTAAATTAGTAACTATGAACGGCATTTTCGATGACTTAAAAAACGCGTTTAAGCAACAAGACAATAGCTTGGTGCAAATCATCTTGGTCAATGTATTGATTTTTGTCATAATCAATTGCTTAGACGTAATTTTGACGGTATTCTTTTTCGATAAGCAGACCTATTTGTTTATCAAGAGCCAACTCCTATTGCCTGCCTCACTGCCCAAGTTTTTGTATCACCCTTGGACAATCCTATCGTATGCTTTTGTACACGAGAGTTTTATGCATATTCTATTCAATATGCTTTTCCTGTATTGGTTCGGTAAGCTTATTCAGGAATACTTAGGCAGCAAGCGGGTAGTTAGTTTGTATATTTTGGGAGGAATCGTAGGAGGTGTATTATACATGGCTTTGTACAATCTTGTTCCTTTTTACCACAACCGCGTAGCCACTTCCGAAATGCTGGGTGCTTCGGCTGGAGTGTATGCCATTGTTACGGCTGCAGCAACCTTGGTGCCTAATTATACATTCCACTTACTTTTCTTGGGGCCTGTACGCATCAAATACATTGCCTTAGTGTATATTTTGCTCTCTTTCTTTGGCATTAAAGAGGTCAACGCAGGTGGTAACATTGCCCACCTGGGTGGCGCACTTTTGGGTTTTATTTTCATCGCTTCATTACGCAAAGGTAACGATTTAGGTACTCCTATTCATAGTGTAATCGATTGGATAGCCTCCTTATTTCAGCGTCGTAAGTTGAAAGTGGCTTACAAACCTCCCAAAGAAAAAGTAGCAACTGCCAAATCGTATGGAAAAGCCAATCAAAAAAGCACTTCTAATACCAATATTCCTAACCAAGATGAGATAGATGCTATCTTGGATA
>DMHB01000073.1 GCA_003449595.1 Microscillaceae bacterium
TTTAATCTTAAATATCCCAAAATGCTCGAAATCAAAGATCTTACTTATACGATAGGAAATAAGGTTATTTTGCTCGACCTATCGCTATTTGTGCCTCCGCAAAGCATTTATGCCTTGTTGGGAGCCAATGGAGCAGGAAAAACGACCCTTTTCCAATTAATTTTAGGACTAAAGCAGCCCAATCGGGGTAGCATTACGCTGAATGGCATCAGCCTAACTGCTCAAAATCGGGCTACCTTTATGCGCCAGTTAGGTATTTTGTTCGACAGAGCGCCTTTGTATGATCACCTATCTGCCCTCGAAAACTTGGAGCAAAGCCGACGCATTTACAACACCCCGCCTGCTACCTCTTGGGAAATGCTGGAGATGGTAGGGCTTACGCCGGTGGCCAAGGAAAAAGTAAGCACCTTTTCTATGGGTATGAAACAACGCTTGGGCATTGCCTTGGCGATGGTAGGCAAGCCTTCATTTCTATTGTTAGACGAACCTACCAATGGCTTAGACCCGCAGGGCATTGCAGAATTGCGGCACATCATCCGGCAGTTGCACCAAACCCAACAAATTACTTGTTTGTTGAGCAGCCACGCCATAGCCGAAGTGGAGAAAATAGCCACCCATACCGGTATTTTGCACCAAGGAGCTATAGTACACGAAGCAACCTTAGACGCGCAGCCCACCCAGACCTTAGAGGAAATCTACTTTGAAAAAACAAACCAAAAGCTTTTATGAGCCGTGTTTTATTCAAAAATGAATGCAACAAGTATTTTGCGCTCAGGTCCTATTGGCTGGTAGTGTGCTCGCCGGCGTTGGTATATATCATTGTTTTTTCCCGTATGTATTTACTAACCTACTATGAGCTAAAAACCTTTATTTATGCCATCCACCAAGATTTAGACCCTTACAACTGCACTTTTAGACGTATAAAATACACAAATAATCTATTTACCCTCCCCTTGGTAGCCAGTCTTTGTTATGTGGTTTATTTAGCAGAAAAGCAGTCGAAAGGATGGCAAAGAAGCCTGTCGTTACCCATCCACTTCCGAACGGTGGTAGGATACAAAGTGCTTTTCTTATTGTTCTCATTTGGATTGATGAGCGTTTTGAACATCCTGCTGGCTAACCTTACTTTGTTTGTACTGCCTTTGCTAAAACCTGATCTTCTTTTTGCTCAGTATCCTGCCAATGTATGGATAACCAACGGCCTATTGATACAATCTCTGCTGCTGACTGTGCCTATGCTATTGTTGTTTTGGATCTGCCTTAGCTATTTCCAACAGTTTATTGGCGTGTTGACTTGTACTTACATACTGAGTTTTTGGTCAAACAGCTGGAATCCAACAGCTATGAACTTACTTAGTAACGACACCTATTTAGCACATCGGAAGGCACAATATGTAGGACAAATCTCTTGGTTACAACTTTTTGAAGGAAGTCTGCTCATCGGCTTGCTTTACACAGCCATTCTCTTGTTTTTTATTTACCAATATTTCGACAAAATAACCTATGGTAAAACTGCTGTATAACGAGTGGGTCAAAAGTTTTGCCCTAAAAGAGGTAAAAGCCGTCATCATAGCCTTGCCCTTGGTGATGTGCCTGCTATGTATGTATGCTATGTTTTTTGAATTGCCTATGCTGATTCCACCCTCCAAAGGCAAACTATTTGTCTTTTGGCTCAACTTCTACAGAGTCATTAGTTGGCAATTTACCTACTTTACTATATTAGGTGGCTGTTTAATGGTTTGTTATGCCTTCAAAACAGAGTATGACAGTGCCGGTTGGGTAAAGCTCAACACCTTGCCCCTGCCAGCAGAAATTGTTCTTTTAGCAAAGGTTTTGGCTGCCTCTTTCAATTTATTCCTTTCGTTGGGTTTGGCTGCCTGTGTCGTCGTAGCGGTGGCGTGGCTTTATCCCTCCCTCAGTCCTTGGTTTGCCAACCCTGCCCTGCCTATCACTCCCGAGGGCTTGATAAACAAACCCTCGGGCATTGATGGTGGGCTGATAGCCAGAATGATGTGGAACGCCTGGATACATAGCCTGCCTTTGCTTGCTTTACAAGGTATCATGTACCTCTTGCTGCCCAAAATCAGCCTCAATATGCTCGCTCACATTGGCTTGATAGCCCTTTCTTTCATCCGCTTTTTCGATTTCTTGCCCCATTGTTATCATCTATACAATGTAATGGCTTATCAGTACTCTTTTTATCTTAGAAATCAAACGTTCCCGCCCAATTGGTTGGGAGTATATGAACTACAAAGCCTCTATGTATTCTTTGGAAGTGCTTTCCTGTTGACGTTTTTCAGACAACCATTCACCCAAAAATTATATGCAAGTATTTGACAATACCCCTGTAAAGCCCAAAGGGTTTTCATTAGCTAACTTCTTCCAGCAGCCCTGTATCTCCTTGACCGCATTCATTATGGGTATATATTTCCTGTTAGGCTGGCTGGTACAAACCAATCTTTTGAATGAAGCTTTTTACCTCAATCACTTTGCGGGAAGTTTAGAACCGGAAACTACGCAAAGCATGATCCTTAAAATATTGCGCTTTAATACATTTAAAACAATTGCTTTCACTTTTATTCCCTTAGGAAATATTTTCTTGACTGCCATTGGCGTGTACTTATTTTTATATTTTTACAACCACCAAGTTTCCCCCAAATCCATTGCCAACAGTGTGGCCAGTGCTTACCTTATTTTTATCATTCCGTATGCCATCAAATTTGTGTGGTTCGATTTACACCCCAACTTTACTTTCAACCAGTTTGATGATTTTCAAGCAGGTGCTTGGCTATCTGTAGTGATACCTTCCACATACCATTCGGTGATTACTGAAATTCTTAACAGCACCTTCACTGCTTTTGAGATACTCTTTTGGGTAATTCTTACTTGGCGTTTGACAGCCGATCTTCAAGTATCGCCTGCTTTGTCCACACGTGCCGTACTCTTGGGCTATGGCGCAGGACTGCTGATGCTGACAGTGGTTAGACTTTACTTGGCTTATTTATTACCTTTCAAATTATGAGTAAAAGCATAGTGATTATCCGGGCAGTATTGCTTGTTGGCTTGGCAGCCGCATTCGCTTATCAGTTCAAACTCACCGAGGAAGACAAAAAAACAGCTTCCTTGCGGGAAATAGAGCAAAATACGCCTCACGGAACACTCCCTGAAAAATTGTTATTGAGTGCAGCAAACACACAATGCCTGGCTGAAAAACTACAACAAAACCCAAGTAGAAAAAAAGTACTTGTCTTGTTTTTTTCGGCTTGTGAGGGTTGTGTAGATGAAATCAGAAAAATGAAAAAACGCGCTACCCAAAACAAGCAGTATTGGTATATTTTGGTTTCCTCGGAAGATGCCAACACCTTAGCCGCATTTCGCCAACAACACCAATTAGCTGACGATGAAAATTTTTGTCTACTACAAGTAAGTGACGAAAATCTTAGAAAAATATTCAAACGAGAAACCTATCCTACCTTGCTACTTTATGATGAGAAAAATAAGTTTGTAAAACAAGTAGTAGGGCTTACAGAAGTAAAATAGGTTAAAATATAGTGTGTTTTTCAAAACAGATTCTAATTCAACCCACAGCCATATTATTACCCAATGAAACCCATCCGCCAGATAGAAAAAAGTTTTGTACTCCAAGAAGATGGTTCAGACTGCGGGGTGGCGTGCTTGCTGTCGTTGTTAAAATACTATGGCAGCGATAGCACCTTGGAGCATTTGCGTAAACTGAGCGGCACCACCCAACAAGGCACCAGTTTATTGGGCTTGTATGAAGCTGCTCAAAAAATAGGCTTTGAAGCAGCCGGCTGCGAGGCAGACATAGAAGCCCTAATGGCGCACAACCAACCCCTTATTTTGCATATCACTTTGCAAAAAGGGTTCGATCATTATGTAGTTTGTTTTGGGTTCGACCAGCTTGCCCAACCCCAAAAAGCACTGATAGGCGACCCGAGCAAAGGGGTGTTTTGGATGGATGTTTCGCAGTTAGCGCAGCTTTGGGTGTCTAAAACTTGTCTTACACTCGCCCCAACCACTGCTTTACAACCTGCCAAGCAAACCCAAAATCAACAATTTTCTTGGTTTTGGCAATTGATTCAACAAGACTTGCCACTGTTGGGAATCAGTGTCTTTTTAGGGATTGCCACCGCCTTGTTGGGTTTGGCTATGGCTCTTTTTTCGCAAGTACTCATTGACGATGTATTTCCCCAAAACAATGCTTCCAAGTTTTTTATCGGTAGCACACTTTTGCTCTTTATTTTACTCATCCGGTTAGGGCTACAGCTTATCCGCCAGCATTTACTAAACAAACAAAGTTTTGACTTTAACCTGCGGATGGGAATTGATTTCTATGAGAAATTACTCGGGCAGCCCAAATCCTTTTTTGATGGGAGGAAAATAGGCGATTTTACAGCCCGTTTTTCAGATGCCGCCCGTATTCAACGAGTCATAGATCGGAAGAGCGTCGTG
>DMHB01000200.1 GCA_003449595.1 Microscillaceae bacterium
TATGGATGCCAAATGCTCAAGCCGTGTGGCTCCTACTACGTACATCAATCTGTTGGCATTTTCCCAACATTGTGACTGCTGCAACACGTATTCATACAGTGTTTCTCCAGTTTGTTGGAGTACCAAAGTTTGAAAATCTTGATGGCTGTTGTTAGAAGTAAGCACTAATAAAATCACCCACTTGTCGGGATATTTTTGCAGAAAAGGTATAACAGAATCAACGCCCATGTAAGGGGCGACAGTGAGGGCATCGAAGGGCATTTGCTCAAAAAAAGCTTTGGCATACATATCAGAAGTATTGCCTATATCGCCTCGTTTGGCGTCCGCAATTTTGAAATGGTCAGCGCCAATATAAGCCACCGTCTTTTCCATACTTTCCCAGCCTTTGCTGCCCAAGACTTCATAAAAGGCTGTATTAATTTTGTAAGCCAAGCAAAGATCGGCTGTTTGTTCGATGATCGCTTTGTTGAATTCAAAAACAGGATCGGGAGTTTTTAGAAACTGGGAGGGTATTTTTTGGATATCTGTATCCAAACCAACACATAAAAAAGATCGTCGTTGACGCATAAGCTCAGTGAGCCGATTTGTATTCATGGGTTTTGCATCGGAATAATTTTACCAAAAAAGGCGTTATTGTGTAGCGAAGATAGGAATAAAAGCGATAAAGCCTATTTACTTTTACTTGGCGGCTTGCAAGCCACAACCAAATATTTGTAGTAAGATTGAGGCCATTTATTTTTTTTAGCAGACTTCCAAATGCTGCCGCTAGTGCAAAGTGATGGGTATAAAATGATAATCGTACAAAATAACGCAATCGATGCCAAAATGCTTGTTTCTCAGGTTCAGAAAGTTGCTCGGAAACAATGTCTTGACAAATTTGTAAGCAATCTTGCAAATGTTGGTTTGGGGGTAGGGCGTACATTCGTTGGGTTTTACTTCCCGTAGTCTGCCTATATATCACACCAATTTGATCGATATATTGGAATTGGTGGTTTTTGGCTAATGCCAGCCAAGTAGGCCAGTCTTCAAAACTGAAGTGTTCAGGATAGCCGCCAATAGTTTGCAAAGCTTGTTTTCGAAAAACCGTTGTAGGGGCGCATATCCAAGATTGAGCTAACAACGGCACATACACTTGGCCGGAGGGTGGGGGAGGTTTGGCTTTCTGGTGCTTGTCAACTTGGTAATAGCATTGATAGATTTTACCCCGGTCATTCATCAGATAGGCATTGGCATAGAGTAGGGCGTAAGACTCGGGTAAAGTTTCAAAAGCTTGCACCATCGCAGCGATATGATGTGGCAATAATTTGTCGTCGGTTGCAAAATCAATGACATACTTTCCTGCTGCCATTGCCAAGGCTTTGTTAAACGCCTTGCAGTTGCCTTGATTAGTGGGTAGCCAAAGAGTAGCTTTTATCTTGGAGCGTAACTCTTGCGGGCAACTGGCTAAGACTTTTTGCATTATCGCTACACTTTGGTCTGTCGAAGCATCATCTACCCATATCATTTCAAGCGAAGGGTAGGTTTGGTCGAATATAGAAGTTAATGCCTCTTCCAAGTAATTGGCGTGGTTGTAGCACAAGCAGATCACTGTTACCAAAGGCTTGGTGTAGGTCATGGAGCAGGAAGAAACTGAAATTGCAAATACTTGATAGAATAGCCCTGTGCTACAAAAATAGCTTCGTATTTGGTATGAATACCATGGTGTAAATGGCGCAATGGCGATTGCTCTAAATCGGCGGTATGTTGTAGGTTTTGAATGGGGTATTGCTGTAAGGTTTCTAAAGTAAACTCAAACAGGTCTTGGTGATCGGTTTTTAGATGAACAATCCCCCCCGGTTTTAGCAAGGAGCGGTACAAATTCAAAAAGCGATTAGAAGTAAGCCGGCGTTTTACATCACGCCCCCTTGGCCGGGGGTCAGGGAAAGTTATCCAAATTTCGCTGATTTCTTGAGGCGCAAAAAAACGGTCTATGTTTTGAATACGGGTTCTTAGGAAGCCCACATTAGATAATTGCTCGTCTATGGCTTGTTGACTACCTACCCATATGCGGGCACCTTTGATATCGACTCCAATGAAATTTTTTTCTGGGAATAATCGTGCCAACCCTACCGTGTATTCACCACGGCCACAGCCTAATTCGACAACTATGGGGTTGTCATTTTTAAAAAAGTCGGTAGCCCAGTGTCCACTAATGGTTTCAAAAATAGGTTTTCCTGGTTCTATGAGGTTTGCATTTTGGGCATTAGAAGCAAACCGAATAAGTTTTTGGCGTGCCATGTTGCAAAATCCTCATTGTTTTTGCCTAAAAGCATTCAGCGATTTACGGTTCAATTCTATATTTTCCTCATTTTCTTTGATGGCAAATAAGCGCTGATCGTTATTTCGATTATTTTGAATGATTTCAAGTTCATCGGTTGTAGCTTTCAAAGCTACCAAGTCGTCTTTCAAATCCTTTAAAATATTATTGTAGATACGAAGTTTTTCATTTTCGATATTTATCTCGGCAGCTTTTTCAGCAATCACATTGCCACTTGTGTCTTTAGGTAATTCTAAGTAGGGGCGTTCGCCAAGCGATCGAGCCAAGGTTTGGATCATAGAAACCGAACTTGTATTGGTTAAAGCAGGGTTGTTATCGCGCAGGTAGTTGTATTTTTCGAGTACTTCGGTAGCAAGTTTTTCCGATTTTGCACGAACTTGTGTCAAATTACGCTCTTGTTCGGAAAGGCGGATTTGTGTCTTGAAAAAAAGTGTTAAATCTTGCACCAAAAACTTGATATATACATCGTTATAGCTGTCGGCCTTGTTGAAGGTTTGGTCTTGCTCGAATAGTCCTTTTCCCCCGGCAGCCACCATAGTACCAACGGCTGGGAACTGAAAGCCCGTGGATACACTAACATCCAAGGCTCGGTATTGCAAGGTAGAAATATCGATGCTTTCTGCTTTTTCGATGGCAGTTACAAAGTAAAGTCGATATTCATCGGGGGCGATGCTCAATTTTTCGCTGATAAGGTTATAAAAATTTCTGTTGCGGTTGTCCAACAAAATATCGTAATAGCTTTGGTCTTGCGCCTGCCATTGTTCTAATCGCAGGTTTTTTACATCCCAACGTACATCCATCAAGCTGCTTTTGCCATACGACGTATTGAGTCGGGCAATCAAAGGTACATTGGCATCTACATCGATCTGATTTTCGCTTTTGATCCGATAAGTTTCAGTCAAATCTTTTCTGTTGAGCGTTTTGGTAAGTGCTTCATTTTTCCAATATAGTGGTGGCAAGAGGTCTATTTGGTCAGAAGGCAAGTGATGTAAGATATAAGTACCTAATTGCAGATTTTTATCAACTTGGTAAGCAGTAGGGTCTAACACATAGCCCAGTACTTTATCGTTGAGCAATTGGTTGAATAAATCTTTGAAGGATAGGACTGGCTTCTCGCCCATATCTTGTGGAACGACTAAGAATACAGGATTATCACCTTTTCTTAGGTTTTCGAAAGAACGTTTGACGATAAGTGTTTTTCTTCCATTTACCTCGCCTTGAAAATCAATAGAAAAGCCTTTTTTGAGTTTGATTTTTTTTGCAGCAGTTTGCCCACTGGGGATGGTAGCTTCAAGGGTATTGAAAGGTTCTTCGTTGGCGTTCCCAAAATAAGTGCGTGAAAAGACATTGACAGGGCTACTTTCGTTGCTGCGAAAAACAAAATTATAGGTTTGGGCTTGCACCGAGGCAGGCATAAAAAATAAGAACACACAAATCAATCCAACAATTTGCCAGTCTTTTGTGGCAAGCGAAAAATCAAGATTCAAGTTCGACTTCTTCAACATTTTTTGCTGTTTTTTTAACTGGAAACAGTAACGAAAATACAACACTTGTTACTAAGATGAATAAAATGATGACCAAAGAATAATGCGTTTTAAAACCAATAGGTTTAAGCAACCACTCGTAGGTAATCATTTTTAAACCGATGAAAATAAGTAGTACGGCCAAGCCTATTTTTAAATAGTGAAAAATATGCATCACATTCGACAAGAAGAAAAACATCGAGCGCAAGCCCATAATGGCAAAAATATTAGAGAAGAATACAATATATGGGTCTTGTGTTACGGCAAATACCGCAGGAACAGAATCGACTGCAAAAAGGAGATCTGTAAATTCGACGATAACAACCACTACAAAAAGAGGCGTGAGATACAATTGGCCATTTTTACGGATAAAAAATCGGTCTTGTAAGTATCTGGGAAATACACTGAAATATTTGGAAACCAGCCTGACAATGGGGTGTTTTTCAGGCTCAATTTTCCCATCAGCATCATCGAAAAACATTTTGATGCCTGAGTAAATAAGAATACCACCAAATATGTATAAAATTGAATGAAAGTTGTGAATAAGTGCTGCTCCAGCAAAAATAAATATGAAACGCATCACAATAGCGCCCAAAATTCCCCAAAATAGCACCTTTTTGAAATATTTTTCTCTCACACGGAAAGAGGTGAAAATCAAAATGATA
>DMHB01000201.1 GCA_003449595.1 Microscillaceae bacterium
AGGCATCGCCCAATTTGGTATGGGTCAAATATACTTTTCCTGTGTTGTTGAGCGCCTTTAACAGCTGCTCGTTTGCTCGATTCACGGCTTCGGTGCTTGATGCAATAAAGGCAGGCTTCCACCGGAAGCAAACCAAATTGAGCGAAACAGGTGCCATTAGCTCGAAGTCAGCAGCTTGTTGTATTTTGTCGGCAAAAACACTGGCTAACTCCAAATGCTGGCGTAAGTATTGGCGGATGCCCTCCAAGCCATAGCTACGCAGTACAAACCAAAGTTTGAGCGAGCGAAACCTTCTGCCCAATTGAATTCCCCAATCCCGATAGTTGTTTACTTGGCTGTCGTGGGCTGTTTTGAGGTATTCGGGCAATATTTCAAAGGTTTGGATAAGGGCACTTTTGTCTTTCACAAAATAAGCCGTGCAGTCGAAGTTGGTCAACATCCATTTATGCGGGTTGAATAAAAAACTATCGGCTTGTTCGATACCGGCAAAGAGGTGGCGCTTTTCGGGCAAAAGGGCTACAGTACCCGCATAAGCAGCATCGACGTGCAAAAAGAGGCCAAATTCTTGGCAAATCGCTCCTATTTCGGGCAGCGGGTCGATGGCAGTGGTGCTGGTAGTGCCCACCGTGGCGACCACACAAAGCGGCTGCAAACCGGCTTGCAGATCAACTTCAATGGCTTGGCGCAAGGCTTGCGGCTGCAAGGCGAAAGCCTCATCGACTGCTATTTTACGGAGTCGCTCTGTCCCCAATCCTGCTATTTTTACGGCTTTGTCGATCGAAGAATGGGCTTGTGTAGAAGTATAAACACAAAACTGAGGGGCATTTTGTAAGCCTTGGTGGTTGATTTGGTAGGCTGCAAACCGCTCGCGAGCAGTCAATAAAGCACACAAAGTACCTGTTGAGGCTGTGTCTTGAATCACCCCCGACCAACTTTCGGGCAGTTGCAAGGCATTTTTTAACCAGTCCATTACTTTTTCTTCTAATTCTGCGGCAGCAGGCGAGGTTTCCCACAGCATACACTGCGCGCCCAAAGTAGCTGTCAACATTTCGGCCAAGACCGACGGCGGACTGCTGTTGGCAGGGAAATAGGCAAAAAAGCCCGGATGTTGCCAATGGGTGATGCCGGGCATAATAATTTGCTGTAAATCGACCCAGATTCGGCTAAAATCTTCTCCTTGCTCGGGGGCAGCCGCTGGCAAAGCTTGGTAAATAGTTCGCGGTGCTACTTGCGATTTGACAGGCAACTGCTCAATGTTTTGCAAGTAATCGGCCATCCAATCGACCAATTGGTGGGCGTGTTGACGAAAATCTTCGAGGTTCATAAACGAGTGCTTTTTGAAAGATTTTTGATTGTAATGAGGCTGCCTTGAGGGCCTTTGTCCACTTGTATTTTGGGCACAGACATTTGCTTGATTTCATTGACGTGCGAAATAATGCCAATCATCCGGTGTTCTATTTCTAACTGGCTGAGGGTTTTAATGGCTACTTGTAAAGTTTCTTCGTCCAAAGAGCCAAAGCCTTCATCTATGAAAATGGCTTCTAACTTTACCCCGCCCAATTGTGCTGCTGCTACATCGGCTAAGCCTAAGGCCAAGGCCAAGGAAGCCAGAAAAGTTTCGCCACCCGAAAGGGTCTTCACAGAGCGGGTGGTGCCGTTGTAGGCATCGAATACATCTAAATTTAAACCAATTTTGCGGGCATTTTTTTCTTTTGCGCCACTTAGCAAAAGCCGGTATCGGCCATCGGATAATAAATCTAACCGCTGATTAGCAAAAGCGAGCACCTCGCCCAACAAGGTGGCCAACACAAAAGAGACAAACTTCAGGCTGCGGGGGTTATGCCCGTCGGCCACCCTGCTCAAGGTTTCCCAAGGTTGGTATTGCGACAAAGCATCGTTGGCACTTTGCAGCAGTTGGGTTACCTTGGCGAGGTGTTTCTCGGTTTGGTCGGCTTCTAACTGTAGCTCCATCGACCTCAATTGCAACTCTTCTAACTCGTTTTTGAGTTCTTGGGCTGCTTTTTCTGTTGCTGCCATCCCCTCGGGCGTAGGCGCTGTTCGACCATTTATTTTTTTGTTGATGCCTTGTATTTGGGTATTAAGTACGACCCCTTGTTTGTTCCATTGTTCGATGGATTGGGTACGTTGTTGGTAGCTTGTTTCATCGAGTAAGCTTTCTTGAATGGTTTTCAAATCAACAAAACCAGCTTCCGCGACTTTGATGTCCAACTCATCTTTTGTCTTTGAAAACTGTTTCCAAAGTTGTCCCAAGTCTTGTAATTGGGCTACTTGATTCATTTTTGCCTGTATTTTGTCTAAAGCTTCCTGTACCTGCTGTTCGGTTTGAAAAGTGTCAGGAATGGTGGTTTGCAGGGTTTGGATGGTGGTTGTCAACTGATTCCAAGCTTCTTTTTGGGCTTGCTCACGCAACTGGGCAGCTTGGAATGCCTCCCTTTCTTGTTGTTCATTTTCCCGCAGTTGTTTACTCTTCTGCTGGGTTTCTTGCAAATGCGCCTCCACATTGTCTAAAGACTGTTTTAGCTGCACGATGGGGCTTTGATATTGCTCAAATTCTGCTTCGCTCATTTGCCAAATAGCCTGCCAATCGGCATAGCGCTGACGCAGTTGGTTGTTTTCTTCTGCATAGTCTTTCTGTTTGGCTTCTTGTTGCCGATAAGATTCTTCCAAACTTGTCGCTTTTTGCAGGGCTTGTTGCCAAGTTTTATCAGCTTGCGCAAGCGTTTTTTCATCGACCCGTAAATCCTCGTGCTGCGGAAGCGCCGGGTTTGGGTGCTGCGCCGAGCCACAAACCGGACAGGGCTGCCCTTCTTCCAACTGAAGCGCCAACACTGCGGCTTGCGACTGCATCCAGTGATTTTTCAATGTATCCACTTGTTGCTTCGCTGCCATTTCCTCTTCACGCGCCTGTTTCAAGGCTTGCAGGGTTTGTTTCATCAGCCCTTGTTGCTGTTCGAGGGTGTGTTGAAGTTTTTGGTATTGCTGGCGGGTTTCTTGTTGTTTTTTGAGTAGTTCCCATTGCTCAACGGCTTGCGGCTTGGTGCTCAGTTTGGCCAATTGTTGGTCGATGAGCATCTGGAGCTCTTTCTGCGCTGCTGCGATGGTTTCTATTTTTTTTTGCAACCCTTCAGCAAGGCGTTGTGCTTCGCGGTAAAGCCGTTCTTGCTGGGCAGCTTGTTGCTTTTGTGTTGCCAATTGCTGCCAACGTTTACCGATTTCAAGCAATTTTTCCTTCTCAAAAAAAAGCTTTTCTACTGCTTCGCGCGGAGGAATTTTGGAAAGTAACTGCTGCGTAATTTGGTTGATACCCTTTTCTTTGGCTTCTTGAGGAGAAACCAATTGTAAAAGCCGCTGCTGGTATTCTTTCTTGAGACCGTTAAATGAATCCAAGCTACCCTTGAGGGGAAGAGCTTGCCGGTGTTTTTCCAAAACTGCCTGGTGGTTTTGGATCAATTCAGCCTGTTGAAGATGCACTTGTTTGGCTTGCTGCAATTGGACAAGCTGCTGAAATAAATCCTGCAACTCGATGCCCTCTTTATAAGCCGCATCGGCCTGTAGGTATTTCTTTTCAATAGCAGGTTTTTGTTTTTCCAATTTATCCAATTCTGCCAAGGTCGCTGTTCTTCGCTTGCCGATATGGGTTACGCCTTCTTCAAAATTTGGCAAATCGGTCAGTTGGTAGTGATCTGCAAAAAAGTGTTTGATTTCATCGCGCAAAGCCTTGCTGTTGGCTTCGCGTTGTTTAGCGCCTTCTATGAGTTTATCGACCAGCTTTTCGTAAATTTTTGCATCGAATACTTCCATCAAAATATCTTCTTTCTTATCACTGTTGGATTGGAGCAGCTCTTGAAATTTGCCTTGCGGAAGCACTACCAAATACCTAAAGTTGTCTATGCCAAAACCGATGAGTTGCTCAATGCGGCTTTCGATTTCTTTGGTTTTGCTGAGGGGGCTTTCCGACGGCTGGCGGGTGGTAGGGTCAAGCTCATAAAAAGTTTGTTTGGTCGATATTTTTTGCTTGGCATCTTCCAATGATTCTTCCGTGTTGGATTGCCGCGATTTGGTTGGCCAAAAGCTACGCTCAACAAAAAAAATGCGGTGCTGTGCCTCAAAAACAAGACTTACTTTGGCTACTGTACCCTCGGGTGCGTGGGTACTGAGCATTTTTTCATAGCTGCGGTTTTGGTTGTTGGTGGTTTCGCCATAGAGCGCAAAGCAAAGGGCATCCAAAATGGAGGTTTTGCCGGCTCCGGTAGCCCCGGTGATGACAAACAAATGGGCTTGCGCCAAGCGTTCAAAGTCAATTTCGACAGCGCCGGAAAAAGGCCCAAAAGCTTCTATGGTTAGCTTCAGCGGTTTCATGGCAGTTCGGTTGCTAAATCTTGGATGAGCTTTTGTAAAATATTTTTTTGTTGGTCGGTCAGCGTTTGGGTTTGCATTTCTGCAAAAAAAGACTCAAACAATTGAATTGTATCCACTTTTTTCACAGACTGCGGCTGGGCTTTGTGCCAACGATAGCTTTCGGGTGGCTGCCAGTTCCACTCCAACGCAGCTGCATACTTATACTTGCGCTGCACAATGGCCATAGCATTGGCCACTGGCTGGTCGTTGAGGAGTTTTACCCTCAGCAAGTCGTTTTGCCCAATGGCTGCCTCCTCGCCGTGCAAGCGGAAAGTATCATTTTCGATGACTCCCTCTACCAATTGAACATTCCGCAAAGGTTTAAGTGCAATATGCTCGGTTTGAAGGTTACCTTGTGTGTCCATTTCTACCACAATCACCCCTTTGGTGTGTTTTACTTCAGAAAAAGAATACTTGAGCAAAGACCCTGCATAGCAAACTTTTCCTCCCAAAAACTGCTGTGGCTGGTGCAAATGCCCTAAGGCTACATAATCGAAAAAAGCAAGCGACCTCGCTTCTACGACACCCGAGCCACCTACCACCAAGTCGCGCTCCGACTCAGATTCTGAACCACCAGATACAAAGGGGTGTGCAATCAGTACAGATCGTTTCCCCTCAGGGTGAATTTTTTTGACTTGCTCTATAAAATAGTCGAATACCTCTTGAAAGGTTTGTATGTTTCGTTTGTCAGCCGTGTGGGTATCTATCCAATACTGCATTTCTTCGGGCGTAAGAAAAGGGAAAGGATAGAAAAAAACCTCTCCATAGGCATCCCGTAGCACAATTTGAGGAATTTTTTCGGGCAAGCTCCCAAAAATATAAAGCCCTTGTTGCTGTAAAATGGTGCTACAATAGTCTATTTTTTCGGCTTGGTCGTGGTTGCCTGCAATGGCTATAACCGGAATTTTTAATTCTATGATCAGCTTGGCCAAGGTGTCGTTCAGCAGTTGAATGGCTTGCGCCGGAGGCGTAGCCTTGTCGTATAGGTCGCCGGCAATGATGACTACATCAGGATTTAAGTACGACACTAAATTGATTAGTTGCTCTAAAACCTGTTTTTGATCCTCTATCAAACTAAAGTTTTTAAATATTTTGCCCAGGTGCCAATCGGCAGTGTGTAAAATTTTCATAAGGTTAATGATAGAAAGCTATGTTGACACCACTTGTTCGGCTATCCAGTGGGTGATTTGCTGCGCCAATCCTTGTTTCGACTGAAGTGGGAAAAAGACTTGTTGTTGGTTTTTGTCAATCAAAGTGATTTGGTTGGTATCGTGCCCAAAACCTGCGCCGGGGTCGTTGAGCGAATTGAGTAAAATGGCATCCAAGTTTTTCCGCTTTAGCTTATCAAGGGCGTTTTGTAGTTCGTTTTGGGTTTCTAAAGCAAAGCCGACTACAAACTGATGTGGGGCTTTGTTTTGCCCCACCGCTTGGGCGATGTCCACCGTTTTGGTCAATTCTAATTGAAACTTGTCGGTTGTTTTCTTGATTTTTTGGGTGGCTTGCGTTTTGGGTTTATAATCGGCTACAGCCGCTGCCAACATAATAATGTCGGCTTGGGGCAGTTGCGCCATCACGGCAGTGTGCATTTCTTCGGCGGCAAAAACGCTTATTTTTTGAATATGAGGATGTTGGGTAGCCAAAGCCGTTGGTCCGCTGACAAGCACTACCTCGGCCCCGGCTTGGGCAAAGGCCTCCGCGAAAGCGTAACCCATTTTGCCGGTAGAGTGGTTGGTAATATAACGCACCGGATCGATGGATTCGCAGGTAGGGCCGGCGGTCAGCAATACTTTTTTGCCACGCAGGGGTTGGTCGTTGCTCCAAAATTGCGCTAAAAACGCCACAATGTGCTCCGGTTCGGCCATACGCCCCTCGCCTACCAAGCCACTGGCCAAGTCGCCCGACTCGGCAGGGATGATGTGGTTGCCATAGGTTTGAAGGGTTGTTAGGTTTTGCCTACTTGCCGGATGTTTGTACATATCCAAGTCCATCGCAGGAGCGAAAAAAACGGGGCATTTGGCTGATAAATACGTGGCTATCAGCAGGTTGTCGGCCTGCCCCGATGCGCATTTGGCCAAGGTATTGGCACTGGCTGGCGCTATGATTAGGGCATCGGCCCACAAGCCCAGTTCTACGTGGTTGTGCCAAACACCGGTTTTATCGTGTTCAAAATCGACCCAAACCGGATTCTTCGACAAAGTAGCCAAGGTAAGCGGAGTGATAAAAGTAGTAGCTGAAGGAGTCATTACTACCCTTACTTCGGCTTGGGCTTTTATCAAAAGCCGAATCAAAGTGGCCGATTTGTAAGCAGCAATGCTGCCTGTTACTCCGACAAGTATTTTTTTTCCGATACGCATGTGGATTGAAAAATGCTGAAGGCCAAAAATACAACTTTATATGGACTTGCTCGAAGCAAATAGGTCGATTCAACAATATTTCAGAACGAAAATGACCTTTAGTGGTTAGGCTTTATAAAGGGTCTTGGTTTCAAACAATTCTAAGAATATGAATACAGAAATAATCTTTAACATTTTTAACACAGCTGTTTTGCCCGTTTGGCTTCTTATGTTGGTAGCCCCTCAATGGGTTTGGACAAAACGTTTGGTGTACTCGCATCTTGTGCCTGTAGCCATTGGGTTGGCATATGCTTTTCTTATTTTCAGCAATATAGGGCAGATGGGCAATGCCGATTTTTCAAGTTTTGCAGGCATCAAAGCCCTTTTTGCGCTGGGCAACGACCAGTTGATTGCTGCGGGTTGGTTTCACTATTTGGCCTTCGATTTGGTGGTAGGTGGTTGGATATTGAAAGACTCGCAAGAAAGAGGCATATTGCATTATTGGGTTGTTCCGTGCCTTATTTTTACTTTTATGCTGGGGCCTGTGGGCTTGGTTTTATACCATTTGCTCAGATTGGCAGTAGCCTCGCGCAGCCAGAAGCAGTAAAAAAGTCTTCAAATTTTTAGGGCAGAATTAATCGTTTAGCGGGTATAAGATTTTTTAATATAGCCTTACTTTTGAACTGTAATTGATTTACAAACTACGATTGCATTTCTACACTGTGCAAGATTTTCTGAAATGAATTTATCGTTAGCGAGTCCTCATATCACAAGATTGGTAGTTTTAGTAAAAGTGAAAAGGCTTGGAATGTTGTTCCAAGTCTTTTTTT
>DMHB01000072.1 GCA_003449595.1 Microscillaceae bacterium
ACGAGATGTTTGTGTGACTGGAGTTCAGACGTGTGCTCTTCCGATCTTGGCGTGCAAGAATATTGGATTATTTTTCCCTCCGAGCACGTATTACAGCAGTATATTTTGAATGAGCAGGGTAAATATGTCCTGAACAACAGTTTCACCGAAGACGAAGTGTTCAATGCACAGATTCTTCCTGATTTACAGATAGACTTGGCAGAAATTTTTGAAGAATAAAACCACTTGTGTTATGAAATACATCACCGACATCAATGAATTAGACCTCGAAGGCATTTATTCGTATGCCGATTACCTCACTTGGCGCTTCGAGCAAAGCGTAGAACTGATCAAGGGAAAGATTTTCAAAATGTCGCCTGCGCCGAGTGTAAAGCACCAGAGAATATCTGGTCGAGTTTATTTATCAGTAGGAAGCTATTTTCAGAAGCAAAACTGCGATGTTTTCTCTGCCCCTTTTGACGTGCGCTTGTTAGACAAGAAAAAGTCAAGCAAGGCCAATGCAGAGGTTTATACCGTAGTGCAACCTGATATTTGCGTGATTTGCGACAAGGCAAAACTTGACGAACGTGGCTGCATCGGTGCGCCGGATTTAATCATCGAAATCCTTTCGCCTGGCAATTCCAAAAAAGAAATGAAAATCAAATACGCTCTTTATGAAGAAAGTGGCATTCAGGAATATTGGATTGTATTTCCTTCAGAGCACGTATTACAGCAGTA
This sequence comes from Microscillaceae bacterium, assembly GCA_003449595.1. Classification (GTDB taxonomy): domain Bacteria; phylum Bacteroidota; class Bacteroidia; order Cytophagales; family Microscillaceae; genus UBA8158. The sequence goes on from DMHB01000072.1 coordinate 718, forward strand.
TATTTTGAATGAGCAGGGTAAATATGTCCTAAACAACAGTTTCACCGAAGACGAAGTGTTCAATGCACACATTTTTCCTGATTTACAGATAGACTTGGCCGATATTTTTGAAGAATGATGATGAAACTTGTGAGATTTAGTGGGTTTTATACCTATTCCTTACTTTGATCTGTATTACTCACAAAAGACTTATTATGCTGTGTTACAAGTTATAGCAGAATAAGAGGCAATAAAATTGATGCCTTGGCTTACAAACCCTTTCTCAGCTGTTCAATTTCGGCGATAGGCAAGCCGGTGAGTTCTTGAATAGTTTTATTGTCAAAACCTTTTTTAATGGCCTTGATTGCTACTTGCAATGACTTTATCTTTTCTCCTTCTTTGAGCCCTTCTTTCTTAGCTGTCAGCAAGGCGGAGTACATATCGCGTGCTTCTTTCAAATTTCTTTCGTATTCCATACGCTCTTGGGGTTGGTAATTAGCAATTTCACATTCTTTGAATAGCTTCAGAAAACACCTTTTCGGATTTCCTCCGGTGCTTTGTCTAAGCGGTGCATATTTTGGAAAACGTAGAGCCAACGCTCCAAGTTGCCTGCCAATTCGCTAAACTTTTTCTTGAATTTAGGCATTTCTACATACACAAAAAAGAGCTTGTCGTGAAACAGTCGGTTGGTGCTTCGCTCTCTGGGTTCTACCCTCGAAATCACTTGGTCAGGATAGGCTTCTTCGAACACAAAATTCATCAAAGCGATGCTATACACTGGCTGCAAGGCATAGTCCCAAGCTTTGCCTTTTTGGGCTTGCTCTTGCAAGGCGAAGGTGGCGTAGTATAAATTCCGGTCTTTAAAATGCTGTTGCAAAACCTTTTGAAGCTCAATGATAAAGCGCTCGCCTTTTTCATTTTCGCAATAGAGGTCGAAAACGGCGCGCCTTTCGTCAGCATCTCTGCCTACTTGCTCTTTGTCTTTGTATTCAATCTTCACCAAAGGGTCTTGTTCTCTTTCCAAGATGGCATTGAGGAAGTCGAGCAGCAGGTCTTGGTTGCGCTCGGTGCCAAAAATACGCTTGAAACCAAAGTCAGTAAAAAGGTTGATGTACCTGCTGCTTGATAACTCTTCCATAAAATAGGGCTTATTGCTCCCAAAACCTCGCCCATCCTTAGGGACTTACATAATTGATGCTGATTTGGAAGTAGAGCGGGTTGCCCAATTGGTTTTCCATCAAAAACTGCTGATTGCTGAAAATACTGCGGAAAAAATCGCCATCGTCAACATTAAAAACCCAATTGGCGCGGTAGCCTCCTTGAATCGAAAACCAAAGCAATTTAGTGATGGCGCGCTCGTAAGTAAGCCTTACCCTTAGTTCGGCGCGGCGCAGCTCGTAGTTGGCTGTCCTACCTGTGATAGCCGTTGCATTGCTGCTCATCTGGCTTAGGCGGTAGGTATTGCCTTCTAATTCATATCCAAAGAACAAGATATTCTTGTCATTCAACTTGTGCCGCAGGTTGAGTCGTGCCGGTAGCACAGCTTCAATGCCCCATTTCTGGTTGTTGAACGTGTGGTTATAAAACACCACAGGGAAGTAATTGAGCGCCCCTGCCAGATAAGAGCGGCTAATGCCAATACCCCACATCAAGCGGTCGTTTGGTTTCCATCCGAAAATGGCCGAAGCTCCCCAACGGGTATATTCCAACCCTTGAAAATAATCGCCATTGAGCGCCCCACTCACTTGGAAAAGCAAAAAGTGTTTCAAATTTAAGGGTTTGAACAAAGTAGCATTCAAACTAACACTGCGTAGGCCGTCTTGGCTAAGGGTATTGAGCAAGTCACTGTTGAAATTTTGTGTACCTGCTGCATCGCTTGGGCGGCTTAGCTGGTACAAATGCTCACTATAGTTACCTCCGATGCTCAGCAAAATATTGTTACGCGAGATAACCGGATAGTTGATATTGACGCGCAGCCCCCTGTTGAAAGCTACGTCGGCAGGTAGCTTGGTTGCGTTATTGGCGGGCGGGGTAGCTGAGTAAGGATCAAAGGCTGCATTTAGGGTGTACGGCAGTTGGAAATCGTAGCCAATCGAAATTAATTTTTGTGGACTCAGCCCTATGACCCGAGCCGAGCAAAAAGCTTTGACAGTTTCGGTGGCTACCAGTTTGGTATAGTCCACTGGCGTTTCTTCGTCCTCTTCTTCAATCAACAACGAGTCACGTTGTTGGGCATAGGAAAGATTGGCGAATGAAAAAGCAAAAAAAATGATAAAAATAGCGTAGGGATAGCGCATACGTTTTGAGTTTGTTTTTCAAACCAAACCCAAACTTGTGTAAATTGTTTAACCAAAAAGTTATAAAAAAGGCATCAGGAAATATAAGTTTCTGATGCCTTGGTTTGAGCAGCTATTAAAGTGAATTAGCTGCCTTTTTTGGTGTTTTTACGGATGGTTTGCTCGATAGCGTCCCAAGTGCCATCAGGAATATCACGCATTTTGTTGAACTCGCCTGCGCCCAGCAGCCATTCTCCCCCGTCGATGGTGATGGCATCGCCGTTGATGTAGGCCGAATAATCAGACATTAGATAAGCCGCCAAGTTGGCCAGTTCTTGGTGTTCGCCGACACGTTGCAAAGGGATGGCATTTTTTGGACTTAGTTTTTCAACCAACTCTTTGGGCATAGCCTCTTCGGGGAAAAGCCTCGCCCAAGCGCCTTCGGTAGGGAACGGCCCGGGAGCAATGGCGTTAGAACGGATGCCATACTTGCCCCACTCGGCAGCCAACGAGCGCGTCAAGGCCAACACGCCTGCTTTGGCGCAAGCCGAAGGCACGGTATAGCCTGAGCCGGTCCACGCATAGCTGACGATGATGTTCAGAATGGTGCCGGGTTGTTTGCTGGCTATCCATTTTTTGCCCAAGGCAAGTGTACAGTTGTAGCTACCTCGCAAAACAATATCCACCACAGTATCGAAAGCACGGGCTGAAAGGCGCTCGGTAGGGCTGATGAAATTGCCTGCGGCGTTGTTGACCAAGCCCGTAACCTTGCCAAAAGTGGTTTCGGCCAAGCTGATCATTTGTTCAACATCTTCGTAGCGACGCACATCACAAGCCACCGGCAACACCTTACCGCCGGTTTCTTGCGCCAGTTCTTCGGCGGTTTTTTCCAACACATCGAGCTTGCGGCTGGAAATTACCGCATTGGCTCCCAATTGTAAGAAATATTTGGTCATCGATTTGCCCAAGCCTGTTCCGCCACCGGTGATGATGATGGTGTGTCCTTTGAGAGCGCCGTCGCGCAACATAGGTTCTTTGTACTGCATAAAATTTTGCGTTTGTTATGTATTGAGTGAAGTGAAAAAATTCTTAATTCTTGCACGATGAATTGAAATGACAAACCAACAAAAGGCACTGAGTGTTTGCGTCATAATTTTGCTAAATTGCATTCTTACCATTGGTTTTTGTTACATTATTACCTATGCGATACCTTTTTTTAATATTCCTCGGGTTTAGCCTTCCGGCTTGTATAGTATCTGCCAAAAAGTTCAAATTGGTGCAGGAAGAAAATATACAACTTACCAAGTCCCAAAGTGAATGTCAAACACAAATCAACGATTTGCGCGACGAAAATTATTCAAATATTGATGAAATTAATTTTTTAAAAGAAGACAACAAAAGGGTAAAAAATCAATTAGATAGTTTGCTTACTTTGTACAAGAAGAAAGACAGCGACTTGCAAACTGCCCAAAAAAAACTAAGTGGGTTGGAGCAATCCTACAAACAGTTGGGGCAAAATGCCTCGACGGAGAGCAACAATGCCTCGCAAACCAAAAAACAATTGGATGAAGCGCGGCAACGCATCGATGACTTAGAAGACGAGCTGTTAGACAAAGGCGACGATTTACGTGAAATTCAAACCAAATTGGACGAACTACAAGAAGATTATGAAATATTGCAAGAAAAATATGAACGATTGTTACGTGAAACAAAAGGCAATTGATTCTTTTTTTATCCAACTAACTTTTGGTGTTAAACCTTTGGCTTATGCAAACATCTAAAAAACAACAATTATTTTGGAAATGGATGTTGATTTGCCCGGCAGGGCTTATTTGCATTGGTTTTGGCCTTTCGTTGTTTGGCGAGGCGGTGATGCTCAAGTACACACAAGCAGGTTTTTGGACTTGGTTTAGTTGGGGAACCGCCAGTTTAGTTTGTATCAATGCAGGAGTCAGTATTTTTGGACACGGCTTAAAATACCGTATCTTCTATGACTTAGAAAATCAAAAAGAAAAGCGCATATAAACCTTTTTTATGGGTTTTTAGCCTTGTTTTTCAGCAAAAATTGTAGTTTTGCAATTCAGCATAGCACAACTAATGATTCTGTGAAAA
>DMHB01000074.1 GCA_003449595.1 Microscillaceae bacterium
ACGTGGACTTTGCAACACATCGTAGAACAGTGTATGCAAAGCTACGAGCTGTCGTTGGGCAATACGGCGCTGCTGAAAAATACACCCATCGAAGATTGGGACGGTATTTTAATACCCGGTACGCTTGTCGAGCGCCAAATGCGTCCCACGTTGTACGACTTTTTGGCTCACCGCGCCATCGCTTTTTACAGCAATTCGGAGTCGAGCCTTACCAAGCCTGCCAAGACTTTTGTGGTCGATAAGGTAGAATACTTTGCTGCCGCTGAAACTTTTGCTACACTACAACTTCAGTCGGACGATGCCCTTTCGTTCGATTTCAAAGCCTTGCAACTATGGCAGGCCATCACGCAATTTCATCTGGAAAGAGGCAACCGCCTTGCTTTGGCAGACTTAGAGACGAAAAGGGTGGCTTTTGTGTATAACAAAACGGTGCTGCCGCAAAAAGACGAACTGTATGTGCAAACCTTGCAGCGCCTCAGCGAGCAATACGCCGATTTGGAAGACGGCGGCGGCAGGGCTTTGTTGGCTTTGGCCAATTATTACAACAACACCGGCGAGCAATTCAACCCTTTGCAGTCGGATGCCCATCAGTGGGACAAAAAAACAGCCTTGACCTATTGCACTACCGTCCTCACGCGCTTTCCGAACACAAACTTGGCCATCGACACAGAAATTTTGCGATCTGCCATTCTTGCAAAAGTTTGTTCGTTTGCAGTCGAGCAAATCAACCTGCCCAATCAGCCGCTGCTGATGTCGCTTCGTTACCGGAACGTGGGCAAAATGTATTTCAGGGTGGTCAAAGTTAGCCGCCAAGACCTGAAAAACGAGATTTTTAAAGACTACTACGAGCAAGAAAAAACCATCAGACGCATCCTCAGCAAGCCCACCGTAGAAGAGTGGAGCATCGACCTGCCCGACGACCAAGACTACCAAAGCCACAGCGCGGAGGCCAAAATACCGGCTTTGCCTGTTGGCGAATATATGCTTGTTTCAAGCGCCAAGGCTGATTTTTCGACAACCGGCAACAACTTTTATTATGGGCATTTCAGCGTTTCGGGGCTTAGTTTCATTCAACGCAACACCGACGAAGGTTCCGACTTTTACTTGTTGGATCGCAACACCGGTGCGCCGATTGCCAATGCCACTGCCCAAATTTGGATAAGTCAATACAATTACAAATCAGGCAATTATGAAAACAGAAAAGGGGCTGCTTATAAAACCAACGAAAAGGGCTATTTCAATTATCCAAAGCAAAGGGAATCGGAATACTTTTATGTAGAGTTTGAAACCAAAAACGAAACCATCTACTCCATCGACCCTGTGGATTATTATGGTAATTTTTCGGCTGTGTATAATTCTGACGAGGTATTGCTACCCTCCGAAGAAACCGTTTTCTTTGCCGATAGAGCGATTTACCGTCCCGGGCAGACCTTGTATTTCAAAGGTATTTTGATGGAACACAACTATCAAACCCAAAAATTTACGCTCAAGAAAAACGCCAAAACGACCGTAACGCTCTACGATGTAAACTACCAAGCAGTCAAAACAGTAGAGTTTACCACCAATGAATTTGGCACATTTACAGGCGAGTTCAAACTACCCAACAGTGGCCTGAATGGGCAAATGTATCTTTCTAATGGAACCGGCGAAGTGTATTTTTCGGTCGAAGACTACAAGCGCCCTAAGTTTGAGGTCAAATTCAACCCTACTGGGGGCTTGTTCCGCCTCGACGAAGCCCTGACGATGAAAGGCGAAGCCAAAGCCTACTCAGGAGCCAACATCGACGGCGCTACCGTGAAGTACCGCGTGGTGCGCAAAGCAAGATTTCCTTATTGGTGGTACTGTTGGTATGGCTATTACCCCAATTCGGCGGAGACCGAAATCTTGAATGGCACTACCCAAACCAACGAAAAGGGCGAGTTTGTGGTCAATTTTACGGCCTTGCCCGACCGCACCGTACCGGTTGCCTCTGACCCGATTTTTACCTACCAAGTATATGCCGACGTAACCGACATCAACGGCGAAACGCATAGTGCCAACGGCTACATTGCGGTGGGTTACAAAGCCTTGAGTGTATCGATCGATTTGAAAGACAAGCCCAACTGGGATAAAAATGAAGCGCAGAGTTTTGTGATCAACACAGCCAACCTCAGTGGCAGTTTCGAGCCGGCACAAGGATCGCTCAGCATTTACAAACTGCAAAATCCCGCCAAGGCTTACCGTAGCCGCGCTTGGTCGCGCCCCGACAAGCACTTATATACACAAGACGAATGGGCGGCGCTGTTTCCAAGCGACCAATATGACGATGAAAACAACCATTTCAAGTGGGGCAAAGAGTCGCAGGTATATAGTCAAAACTTCAATACAGCGGTTCAGAAAGAAATCAGCTTGGCGCAAATTGCCAACTGGCAACCCGGGATGTATATGATCGAAGCCACCGCCCAAGACCCTACCGGACAAGAAGTGCGCGAGGTGGCCTACTTGATGGTTTATGATACACAAGCCAACAAACTGCCTTTCCCTACCCTGCAAATCGTCGAAACGCTACACAAAGGTGCTTTAGAACCGGGACAAGTAGCCCGCTTCTTGACGGGTAGCTCTGCAGCAGTGAATATGCTCTTTGAAGTTGAAAAAAATGGTAATTTCATCGAACAGCGATGGATACCTGCCAACGAAGCCCAACAAATACTTTCGGTCAACATCCAAGAGGCGCATCGGGGCAATTTGGCAGCCTACTTCGCTTATGTATGGCAAAACCGCCTGTATAACCACACCGAAATCATTGAAGTAAGCCATTCCGACAAGTTGCTCGACATTAGTTTTGAAACCTTTCGCGACAAGCTCCAACCCGGCGAAGAAGAAGAATGGCGCATCAAAATAACCGGCAAAGACAAAGAAAAAGCCAGTGCCGAACTGGTGGCCGCGCTTTACGATGCTTCGTTGGATACCTTCCGCCCCAATGCTTGGAATTTCAATATTCTTAGTTATTCCTATGCCAATTACGGATGGTCGGCGAACAATAGTTTTGGCAACAACAGCTCACTTTACAATGCCGATTTCGGATGGAATCCTGCGCCGCCTTTGTCAGTTTATCGTGGTTACGATGCCTTGAACTATTTTGGGTTGTATTTTCATTCGTACTACAATTACGACTACTATTACGCTGATCAAGAAAGTGTAACAGTTAGCAACTCTGTAGCCCGTGCAGGGGTAAATCGTCGCTTGCGCGAAGACGCACGCGAAATGAAATCAATGGATAAAGATGTGGCAACTGAAGACGAGAAAAGACTTGCGCCCACAGTGGCTTTGAAAAAAGAAGAAGCTGCAACCAAATCGGATGGTATCGAAGCCAACGAACAAGTGGTTGGCGGCGAAAGACAAGACTTGGGCGAGGTGCAAGTGCGTCGCAACTTCAACGAGACGGCGTTTTTCTTGCCCAATCTCCGCACCGACGAAGAAGGCAACATCACGATCAAGTTCAAAATTCCTGAAGCCTTGACCCGTTGGAAAATGTTAGGCTTTGCGCATACCGAAGACCTCAAATTTGGCCTCACCTCCAAAGAGTTGATGACGCAGAAAACCCTGATGGTTACGCCCAATGCGCCCCGCTTCTTGCGCGAAAGCGACCAAATCACCTTGACTACCAAGGTAACCAACTTGGCCGAAACCGACCTATCGGGTGTAGCACAACTGCTTTTGTTCAATGCCTTGGACAACCAACCCATCGACAACCTGCTGGGCAATACCCAAGTGCAGCAAGCGTTTTCCGTAGCCAAAGGCCAAAGCATCGCTTTGTCGTGGGATATTCAAATACCTGCCGGATTGGATGCTGTAACCTACCGCGTGGTAGCCAAAGCGGGTAATTTCAGCGATGGCGAAGAAAGCACCCTGCCGGTATTGTCCAACTCGATGCTGGTAACCGAGACAATGCCGATGCCGATTCGGGGCAACCAAACCAAGACCTTTACCTTGGACAAGCTCTACGCCAATGCGTCGTCCACGTTGCGCCACCAAAGCCTGACACTTGAATTTACCTCCAATCCGGCTTGGTATGCCATTCAAGCGCTGCCTTATTTGATGGAATTTCCACACGAGTGCGCCGAGCAGGTATTCAGCCGCTTGTATGCCAACAGCATAGCCGCCCACGTGGTGAACGCCAGCCCCAAAATCAAGCAAGTGTTCGACAGCTGGCAAAACGAGTCGCCCGAGGCATTTTTATCGAATTTGGAGAAAAACGAAGAACTCAAATCGCTTATCTTGCAAGAAACCCCTTGGGTGATGCAAGCGCAAAACGAGCAATCGCGCAAGCGCAACGTAGGCGTGTTGTTCGACCTCAACAAGATGGGCAACGAACTAAGCAAGGCCATCGACAAATTGAAGCGCAAGCAAGTAGCCAATGGTGCTTGGACTTGGTTTGAAGGGATGCCCGAAGACCGCTACATCACGCAGCACATCGTAACGGGCATCGGCCACCTCAAAGTATTGGGCATTTCGATAGCCTTGGAAGACAACCGCATCCAACAGATGATGCAAGCCGCTGTAGGATACTTAGACCGCAAAATCAAGGACGACTACGACGAACTGAAACGCTTGGAAGCCCGCAAGGTGCTGAAAATGAGCGATGATAACTTGGGTTATTTTGCCATCCAATATTTGTATGCCCGCAGTTTCTTTATGGACATCAAGTTGCCTAAGAGCAGCCAAGACGCAGTAGATTATTTCAAAGGACAAGCCAAAAAGTATTGGACGAACAAAAACCTGTATGCCAAAGGGATGTTGGCCTTAGCCATTCACCGCTTCGGCGAAGACAAAAACACCCCACAAGACATTGTGAAGTCGCTGCGCGAATTTGCCCTTTCGTCCGAAGAAATGGGGATGTATTGGAAGCAAGACTATGGCTATTATTGGTACCAAGCGCCCATCGAAACCCAAGCGCTGATGATTGAAGTATTCGACGAAGTGGCACAAGACCGCAAAGTTGTGGATGATCTGCGCACTTGGTTGCTAAAACAAAAGCAAACCCAAGATTGGAAAACCACCAAAGCCACCGCAGAAGCCTGCTATGCCTTGTTGCTGCGTGGGCAAGATTGGCTGACCTCCGACAAGTTGGTCGATATCCAAATTGGCAACATCGCCCTGAAACCCTATGCCGAAGACAGCCAAATCAAAGCCGAAGCAGGCACAGGCTACTTCAAAACTGCTTGGAAAGGTGCAGAAATCAGCAACGAAATGGCCAAAGTAACCATCACCAAAGGCGATGAAGGCGTTTCGTGGGGCGCATTGTACTGGCAGTATTTCGAGCAGTTAGACAAAATCACCTCAGCCGAAACCCCTTTGAAATTACAAAAGCAGCTGTTTTTGGAGCAAAACACCGACACCGGCCCTGTGATTACGCCCATCACCGACCAAACAGTCGTCAAAGTAGGCGATTTGATCAAAGTGCGCGTAGTGTTGCAAGTAGATCGCGAAATGGAATATGTGCATATGAAAGATATGCGGGCCTCGGGGCTTGAGCCTACAAATGTCATCTCGCAGTACAAATACCAAGACGGCTTGGGCTATTATGAAAGCACCCGCGATGCGGCGACCCATTTCTTCTTTGGGTACTTGCCCAAGGGTACATTTGTGTTTGAGTATCCGCTTCGGGTGGCGCAGCAAGGCGATTTCTCGAATGGCATCACGACGATTCAGTGTATGTATGCCCCTGAGTTCAGCAGCCATTCTCAAGGCGTAAGGCTCAAAGTGGGGAAGTAAAAATCAACACAAGCCCCGAGGCATCCCAAAGGATACAATCGGGGCTTTTTTCTTATTTTGCTGATAACATCTTGACAAGTATATGCTCAAATACCTGCTTTACATTATCTTAGTAACCATTGGCTTACACGGTCAAGCGCAAACTATTACT
>DMHB01000149.1 GCA_003449595.1 Microscillaceae bacterium
GTTGAAGCTATCCAAAATATTGAAATTACTATTTTTGACAGAATGGGAGCTGTCGTCTATCGAGCAAATGGCACGGAAAATGTATTAGGATGCGACAACTGCCAGACAGGATGGGATGGTACCCAAAATGGAAGTCCACTTCCATCAGGGAACTATGTTTGGCAATTAAGCGGTAAATTTATAAATGGTTCCAACGTGCGCTCCAATGGAAAAGTAAATGGCACGGTTATGTTGGTACGTTAAAGCTTGATATACCGGTCATCCATATTATTTAAACAAATGACACGGAACATATTATTTTTAAACAAGTGTGTATTGAAGCTATGGGCTTACTGGCTGGGCATCTTAGGGTTGGTTTTTTGTATAAGTACTCCTGTTGAAGCGCAAGATGTAAACTTCTCGCAATTTCAATTGGCGCCTACTTTTACAAATCCTGCGATGATTGCTACGTCCAATCAGTATCAGTTTATCTTGAATTATCGCAGTCAGTTTGTAGGTTCAGGAGAAACTTTTACTACCCCTATGGCCTCTTTCATAGCTCCACTGATCAATCGGAAAGAACACCGTCGTTTTGGGGCCTTGAGTGCCAGTGTATTCGATGATCGAGTAGGCGAAAAAGGATTGATGCGTACCATTGGTACTGAAGTCGCTTTTGCTTTCAACATTCCGTTCGAACTCCCCTTAGGACTCCCTATATTGTATGATAGTTATCTTAGTTTTGGAGTACAAGCTGGGCTTTTTAGGAGAAGCATTGACATCAATGCCATTACCACAGGCAGCCAATGGGTGGGTAATATCTTCGATCCAAACGCCCCTCGGAACGAGATTTTTGTAAATGATTTTGTTGATTTCAGAACGCTGAATGCCGGTTTTTTATGGTATTCGCAAGACACGACCGAAGTAATGCGGGCTTATGTTGGTTTTTCGGCTCGAAACATCAACCAACCCAATGTAGGTTTCCTCAATGTTTCGGCAGACAGAATGCCCATTGCTTATACCTTTATCGCCGGTATGGATGCGTGGACAAGCTTAGATGGCCGCTTTTCAATCCAGCCCAACGTTCGGTGGGTGAACCTGCAAGCTGTGAACCAATTTAATTTAGGTTCTTTTTTTAGGTATCATTTTGGCACAAGTGCCTCACCCAAAGGTTTCCTCAAAGAAGGAAGTATGAGTTTCGGGGTTTGGTATAGCACTACCAATGGCATCATTGGATCTTTTGGTTTTCATCAGCCCAATTATACCATTTCTATGAGCTATGATTTGGCCAGTATTAGAGGGACACGTGTGCCCACACAAAGTGGTGCTGTTGAATTGACGGTGGCTGTAAAATTTGGTAAGCGTCGCATTGGTTTCAAAAAGTATAATCCTTATGAAGATATTCCTACCTATGAAGATTTTGTTTCTGATACGATACCCGATGACCAACAAGTAGTTCAGGTAGTCGATACAGTAAAAGCTACTACCGTAGTTGTATCTGAAAATCCAAATAATGAACTGCCTCCCAAAGATTTAAGTGTTTTTGAAAAACCCTTGTTTTTTTATTATGCCAGTGATTTGCTCAACATAGACACTATTGAGAAATTAGAACAAATTGCTGTTCAGATGAATAATTATAAGGATATCAAAATCGAAGTGCAAGGGCATGCCTGCGACATTGCACGCACCAAGGAAGAAAACAACCATCTTTCGCTTAAGCGAGCCAAAGCTGTGAAAGATTTTCTGGTGTCGAAAGGAGTTGAAGATAATCGCATTATGACCGCAGGATTTGGCGACTCACAGCCGGCTGCTGCCAATAACACAGAGGAAGGCCGAGAGATGAACAGGCGGGTTGAGTTTAAATTATTGGCCAATTAAATAAACTCTGTTTTGGGTTGTATCACTCCATACAAAAGCCTTTGGTTACCACTTGTGCAGCCGAAGGCTTTCTTGAAGAATGAAGCAAATCGCTTAGGCGTTTGATTCTGCGATGGGAACGGTTTCCTTCTCAAAAATTTGATTGCGTAGTAAATCTTCCATGGTTTCACGACGGCGGATGAGGCGCACCTCCCCATTTTCTATCAATACTTCGGCAGGACGAAAGCGTGAGTTATAATTCGAACTCATCATAAATCCATAAGCTCCAGCATTTTTGAAAGCCAAAATATCTCCTTCACGTACTTCGTTTAGCTTGCGGTCGGCAGCAAATGTATCTGTCTCACAAATGTATCCTACCACTGAATATACTCGCAAAGGCCCTTGAGGGTTAGAAACATTGATAATTTCGTGGTAAGAATCATAGAACATTGGGCGGATAAGGTGATTGAAGCCCGAATTTACGCCGGCAAAAATGGTGGCCGGAGTTTGTTTGATTACATTGACATTGACCAAGAAATAGCCTGCTTCGCTCACAAAAAACTTTCCGGGTTCGAACCATAGCTCTACTTCTTTGCCATACTGATGGCAAAATTGCCGAAAGGCTGCCCCAATTTTCTGCCCTAATTCTTCCACATCCGTAATAACATCTCCGGGCTTATAGGCCACTTTGAAACCACTGCCCAAGTCGATAAACTCTAAATCTTGAAAATCTTTGGCCAGATCAAAAATAATTTCTGCTCCACGCAAAAATACTTCAGCATCCAAAATATCAGACCCGGTGTGCATATGTAATCCATTGATGCGGATGTCGTATGCTTTTACCACCCTCAGTACGTGGCGGGCTTGCAAAACAGAAATCCCAAACTTAGAGTCGATATGGCCTACCGATATTTTTGAGTTGCCGCCTGCCATAATATGCGGATTAAAGCGAATACAACAAGGTACTTGGCTACCATACAAACTGCCAAACTGCTCTAAAATCGAAATATTATCGATGTTGATCACCAAGCCTAATTTGACTGCTTCCTGAATTTCTTCAATAGCCACCCCGTTGGGTGTGAATAAAATTTCGTGTGGGGCATATCCGGCCAAAATACCCATTTGTGCTTCCTGAATGGAAACTACATCCAGACCAACGCCTTTTTTTTTAAATATTTGTAAAATAGAGAGGTTGGTGAGCGCCTTGGCGGCATATTTAAACTTACAACGAATACCCTGAAACGCTTTTTGCAGGGTAGCGATTTTGTCTAAAATCTTGGAAGAATCATAAATATACAAGGGTGTATCAAATTTTTGGCAAATTTCGAGCACATCTAACCCCTGAATTTGATATTGATTATCAGAAAATTGCATATTTTTTATAATTTGGCTTGTAAAATTAGAAAGCAATTGCTTAAAAATAGCATTTCTTGGCATAAAAGCCCAATA